>NZ_JAQOSR010000155.1:0-22208 GCF_046718885.1 Bradyrhizobium sp. UFLA01-814
GACCTCGATCCGGTCGCGGCCATGCGCGAGCTGATCAACTTCACGTTCACCTTTTTCGGGGCGCACCAGAACTATATTGCGCTGATCAACAATGAGAACCTGCAGCGCGGGCGCAACCTGCGCAAATCGCGCAAGATCGCCGACCTCACGCTGCCCTTGGTCGCGAGCATCGAAAACATCCTTCGCCGGGGCCTCGCGGTCGGGCTGTTCCGCAGCGACGTCGATCCGGTTCAGCTCTACGTCACGATCACGGCCATGAGCTATTTTCATGTCTCCAACCGCTACACGCTGTCGGCGATGTTCGACAAGGATCTGGGAGAGCCGGACTGGCTGGAGAAACGTCGCCACCACGCGCTGGACGTGATCATGACCTGGTTGACGGCGACGGCGGCCGCAAGCGAGGGAAAACGGAAACCGCCCGCGGCCAGAACACCGGCCGGCGCCGCTCGCTAGCTCGCGCGCGGCAAAATTCCGAACAGCCTGCAGGTAAGCGCTAAGGGTGCTCGCTTCACCGGGCAGCGACGACGCCGTCGCTGCGGGGATCGCTGGCGCCCTCGAGCAGTCCATCCGGGTGCCAGACGATTGCGCCGGCGTGGCCCATGAATTCCTCGAACGCCCCGACCACCTGGATGTCGTGGCCGAGCGCCCGCAGCGCGTCGACGACGGCAGGATCGAAACGCGATTCGATCTTGAGATTGTTGTTCTCCTCGCCCCATGTGCGACCGAGCAGCCAGCGCGGCGCGGTCACTGTCGACTGAAGGTCCTGACCGTGCAACGCGTAGCGCGTGAAGATCGCCGCCTGGGTTTGCGGCTGCCCTTCGCCGCCCATCGTGCCGTAGGACAATAGCCGGCCATCGCTGAGTTCAGCCATTGCGGGCTGAATGGTGTGGAACGGCAGCCGCCCAGGTTCCAGGCGGTTGATATCGGTCTCGGCGAGACCGAAGCTTGTCCCACGGTTCTGCCAGGTGACCCCGCTTTGGGGCAGGATGACGCCCGAGCCAAACTCCCAATAGATGCTCTGAATGAAGCTGACGCTAAGGCCGTTCCGGTCGGTCGCAGCGAGCCAGACCGTATCGCCCTGGGCCGGCGGGTCAGGCCAGCGCGCTGCATGATCGACGGCGACGGTCTTTTCGAGCGCCGCAATGGACTCGTCGGTAAGAAACCCGGCCGCCGACCGCGCCATGTAGTTGGGATCGGTCACGTAGCGATTGCGGATGCGGAACGACGCCTTCGTGCTCTCGACCAGCCGATGCAGATGATCGACCCCGTCCGCCTCCTTCGCCATGCGCCGGGCATAGAGCGCAAGAATCAACAGCGAGGCCAGGCCCTGCGTCGGCGGCGGCATGTTGAACACCTTGTGCCCCGCCACATCGACCGACAGCGGCGTCACCAGTGAAGCTTGATGCTGCTCCAGATCGGATAGGCGGAGCGGGCTGCCGAGCCGTTCGAGATCAGCCGCCATCGACCGCGCCAGGTCGCCGCGATAGAAATCGGAAAGGCCGGCTTGCGCCAGCTGCCGCAACGTGTCTGCCACGCGCGACTGCCGCAACCGCGTGCCGACCGCAAGCGGAGCGCCATGCGGCAGATAGACTTCGGCAAAGCCCGGCACGTCCTGCAGTTCAGCGCGCTTCTTCGTGGTGTTGTCGTGCAGAGTCTGGGTCACGGCGACGCCATCGGCGGCATAGCCGATCGCAGGCTCGAGCAGCCGCGACAACGGCATGCGCCCCCCGTGGCGATCGCGGCTGAGTTCATAGGCCTTCTGCCAGCCATCGACGGTCCCGGCAGCGGTGAGTGCCGCGAGCGGTCCGCGGCTTGGGATGGTGCTGCAGCCATGCTCGCGATACCAGGCGCGGCTGGCGGCCTTCGCCGACTGTCCGCACGCCTGGATTCCGACCGGCGAAGAGCCCGCCCGGCCGACCAGCCAGAAGCTGTCGCCACCAAGGCCGTTCATATGCGGATAGACCACCGCGATCGTAGCGGCGGACGCAATCATCGCCTCGACCGCATTGCCGCCCTCGGAAAGGACGGCGAGCCCGGCCTGCGCCGCAAGGTGATGCGGCGCGGTCACCATTCCGCTATAGCTTCGCTTGGTCTGCAGCATGAACGCGTTCTCCGAAAACTGCAGTTTGTAATAATATTCTTACTTACATTGTCAAGCGGCCGTCGCCTGGCTGCGGCGGCGCGAACGCTCTGCTGGCGGAGTGCCGCGCGAGGCGGATCGAAGCGAAAGCGGAAATCGGCCGCGCAAAGCTGCGTGTCAGCGGCAGCGGGGCGGGTCGCCGAATTCCCGGAGGTCCTGAATCTGTTCCGAAAAAGATGCAAAAAATGTAGTCTCCCGAACCATGGCGACGATCCACGAATTCGGCCCCTACCGCCTCGACGCGGAAGCCGTGATGTTGTTTCGAGAGTCCGAACCGGTCGCGCTCGGGCGGCGCGCGGTGACGCTGCTTCGGCTGCTTGTCGAGCAGGCCGGAACGCCGGTTTCCAAGGACGCATTGATGCAGGCGGCCTGGCCGGGCCTTGCGATCGAGGAGAGCAACCTGACGGTGCAGATCGCCGCTCTGCGGCGGGTATTTGCCGACGTCGCGGGCGGTGCGACCTGGATCGAGACCCTGCCGCGCCGCGGCTACCGCTATGTCGGGCCACTGGTCGCTGTCGAATCCGGCGCCGGCCTGCCCACCTCGCCGGCAATAACAGTGCCCGATGGGCCGTCGCTTGCAGTGCTGCCGTTCTCGAATCTCAGCGGCGATCCCGCGCAGGAATATTTTTCCGACGGAATCACGGGAGACATCATCGCCGAACTGTCGCGCTTCCGCTCGCTGTTCGTTGTCGCCCGCCACTCCAGCTTCGCCTACAAGGGCAAGACGCCCGAGATCAAGCAGGTCGGCCGCGAACTCGGCGTCAGGTACGTGGCCGAAGGAAATGTGCGCAAGATCGGCAGCCGGATGCGGGTGACCGTCCAGCTTCTCGATGGCGCGAGCGGTTACAATCTCTGGACCGAGCGCTACGACCGCGAACTCGAAGACATCTTCGCCCTGCAGGACGAGATCGTCCGCGCAATCGTCGCAGCCCTTCCGGGCCGGCTCGAGGACGCCGGCCGCGAGATCGCCAGACGCAAGCCGACCCCGAACATTACCGCGTATGACCTGGTTCTGCTGGGCAACGAGCGATGGCGTCAATTGACCGTGAAGGGCATGGCGGAAGCCAGGCAGTTTTTCCGGGACGCAGTCGCGCTCGATCCGCAATATGCCCGCGCTCACGTCAACATTGCCTGGACGATCGTCTGCGACGTGTTTCTCGAACCGCCCGGCACGGCGAAGCTCGACGACGCGCTGAGCGAGATCGAGACCGCGCTCGACATCGACGGCGGCGACGCCTGGGCCCATGGCGTCTTCGCGCAATTGCTGTTCCTGCGTCGCGAGGATGCCAAGGCTGAAATCCATTTCAGCCGGGCTCTGGAGCTCAATCCAAACGACGCCGATGTCGCCGCCGTTTTCGCGAACATTCTGGTCTACTGGGGACGGTGGCGAGAGGCACTCACATGGATCGGTGCGGCCAAACGACTGAATCCCTTCCCGCCCAATCTGTACCACTGGTACCACGCGCTCGCGCTCTATTCGGGGCGCCGGTACGATGAAGCAGTCAAGACGCTGATGGAGGCGCGATCCCCCGACCGCTGGTCGCACAGTCTGCTTGCCGCCTGTCATGCGCAGATGGGTCGGCACAGCGAAGCGCGATCCGAAATTGAAGCGTTCGTCACGGAGCGTTGTCGTGAAATGAGCGCGAACGGCGCAACGCCGCCGGCGAACACCCTCGATCTCGTTCGAGCGCGGGCCGAAAGGTACAGAAATTCAGTCGATCGCGAGCACTTCCTCGACGGCTTGCGCAAGGCCGGCCTATCGGGCTGAGCCGATCGGAATATGGCGTGGGGCAATTCGAGGCCCGTGGTAGCGGGGGAGCGCCACCGCCTTTCCCCACACCCAGAGAATCCACGGCAACTTCTGCAATCTTTCGCCCAATATCGAATCGCAAACGCTTCCGATGCGCGCCGTGCGGAAGTTCTTTATGGAGGTCGAGGACGAAGGGGAGCGTCTCCGCGGAACAACGCAGCGTCTGATCTCTGAATCTTTTGGATCTGGCCTGGGATCAGCTCAATCTGAGGAGATTGAGAATTGGAAAACTCCAAGAAGGCGTCCGTGGTTTCGAATATTTGACCCACGAGCCCGCGATGCTCTGGTTCGATGATGGAGTAAATGTCGGGTTTGTCGCACCTCCACCATCCTGACCATAGTCCCGCTTTCTTCTCATTGGGATCAAAAATAAGGATGAGCGCCCCGCCGTCCTCATAGATGAGCTCAGCGGGCACGCAGCCGCGTATAATCAACGTTTGCAGAACGTGGCAAAACTCGTACCCAAATACGTACACATCAGGCTTTAACTTAACGACGATAGGTTGGTCTGCGTTATCGTACCCGAAGGAATCGGTGCTGCTTGGCGGTTTAATCACTTTGATGCTTCCCGCGCTTGCGCCATGAAGCGAATCGCTTAGCTGCCCGCTTGGGATCAGTGATCCTGGTTGGTCAGCCTATACGTCAGGCGCTCACCTCGATACCCCGGGGAGCATTAGCCGCCCGTGCCCGACGCTCTGAGATACGTCGCTCTATACCGCGCCGGCGATCGGGTATCGGAACCTGCGAATCCCGCACGTTGCTCCTTCGCCTGACAAGAATTCGCCGATCAGCCACCCTGCGTTCCGAAACCACTATTCGGGCGTCTCTCCGCACTACGCTTGCCGATCCGGCGATCGCTCTCTCCGGACGGGCGGCGTAAGCCCTGCGCGCCACCACTTCGCGGAGCGCCAGCCAGATGAACTCGCTGTTGGTGGAAAGATATCGCCGCCATAATTTGCGCGGCTCCATCATCAAGCGCCAGAACCACTCGAGACCGAACGATTGGAATAGCCGAGGAGCGCGCCTGATAAAGCCGGCCAAAACGTCGAAGCTGCCGCCGACCCCCAGGATGACGGGAACTTGCAGCCGGTCCCGATAGCGTTCGCTCCATACCTCCTTGAACGGGGACGGCAAGCCGATAAAAAGAATGTGGGCGCCGCTGGCCCGTATCTCATCGACGATAATTTCGTGCTCGTCCGGACCGAAGTAACCGTTCCGGAAACCAGCGATCTTCAGTTGCGGAAAGCGCGCCTCGCAGACGCGTACGAGCTTTTCGACAACTTCCTGATGCGCCCCTAGAAAATAGACACAAAGTCCGTTGGACGCAGCAGCCCCTAAGAGTCCTTCCATCAGATCGATGCCGGCCACGCGTTCCGGCATATGTTGACCTGTCGCTCGTATTGCCCAAACCACCGGCATACCGTCCGCGACCGTCATATCGGCCGCGGAACATGCGTGCGCCAACTCCACGTCTCGCCGCATCATGCAGAGATGCGACGCATTTATCGTCATCACGACGTGAGAATTGTTCGAGCGGCGACAGATATCGACACAGCGCTGCGCCGCCTGATCGAGGGTAACCGCATCAAATTCGACGCCCAATAGGCTTACGTGTTCCGTCATCTGCTCAACTTCCCTGCGGCGATTGCCGGCTGGCTTGCCACCGAGCCACTTGCTCGGCGTCCAGGCGAGCTGTGGCAGCTCGTTTACCCAGTCTCAGGCACGCGTGCTGATAGGTACGAAGAAAACGTCTGAACTCGGGGTCATTATAGCGCGGCAACCCCTTTGCCCAGCTGCTGAAGTAACCCCAAAGCATCGCGACGCTTCCAATGAACATTGGGTGCGCACGAAGACGGGAAGCCGCCACCGCCAAATAGTAAAACGGCGAGGTGCCCATGAAATACTGACCGAAGCCAGCACGAATTCTGCCCGTCCAGATGCTGTTCTGGCTGGCCCCTTGCGGACGAAGGTGGACGAACCGGATTGGCTCTGAATCGACGCTCTCGGCGATCCAGCCCAGCATTCTGGCGCGGTGGCAATCGATGCCATCCCACATGACCTGTCGCACGAATCCCCCGATCTGCTGGAAGCACGCAACGCGATAGAATTTCGTCATTCCAACCGACATCTCGTCGCCGCAGACCTCGGGCACGAGATCGCCGGTTTGGGGATGAACGAACCAGGGTTTGCCGGAGGTCGTTCCGATACGTGGATTGCCCTCCATTCGTTGCATCAGCAGTTCGAAGTAGCGAGGCGGCAGGTCGAGATCCATATCAAGCTTGCACAAATAGCCGAAGTCGCCGAGGGACACTTGATCAAGACCATCATAAAACGCCTCAATCACGCCGGGCCCTACCCGCCGGTGGCCTCGGTCCTGGCGGCGCACGACGCGCAGATAAGGCAGCCGCGCCGCATACTCTTCCAGAATCTGTGGCGTGTCGTCGGTGGATCCATCGTCAACGACGATCCACAGCGCTGGCGGCACCGACTGTACAGCCACGCTGTCCAGCGTGCGGCGGAGATAGGGTCCCTCATCGCGGCAGGGCGAAATCAGCACATACCTGCGCGGCGCTGAGCTGCGCGTAGACCCTGAAGCACTGTCAAGCTCGTCCACAGCCCTACTCCCGGTAATATCCTTCGGACCTGACCCCATTTCTTGCCTCGATGGTTCTGAGCTCAAGAGGGTCAATCTGGTTGAGCACGATGGTCGACACGCGCTCACGGATGAGCTGCGTCACCGACAAAGCTTCGAGCACGCTCGTACGCTTGGTCTGACCGCATTCCACAACGAAGACGAACTCATCGATGAAGCGCTCGATCAGCCTAGCATCGACCACCGACATGATCGGCGCCACCTCCACCACGATGTAATCATAGGATTTCCGTGCAACGGCAAGCAGGTTTTCCATTTCCTGCGAGCCCAGGAGCTCTGCGGCGTTTGGAATCCTGACCGTGCACGCATTTGGCAGGACATCCAGCCCCGAATGCGGCCGCTTGCAAACAAACTCGTCAAGACGAGAGGGATCTTCCAGCGCTTCGAAAAGCCCGACCTTCGCATCCGGGGAAAGTGCAGTCGTGAGATTCCGGAGATGAAGGTCGGCATCGATCAACAGCGTGCGCGACCCAGAGGACGACAATATGAGCGCGGCAAGATTGGCGGCAACGACAGTCTTTCCCTCTTTCGAAACCGCCGACACGACGCCGATGACTTTGCCCCCGGTCGAGGCGGACGAACGGTCGAGCATCGCCTTCACATTGCGAAGGCCTTCCGCGAAGCGCGAGAAGGGGGCAGCAAGGACATGCTCCTCGATTGGCAATTGACCAGCGTAGACGAAGGGCAGTCCGATGCACCGTGTTTCGGTCACCTGTTCGACGGCCTTGGGCGTACGGAACACGTCCGCCATCCATTCACGTCCGAAGGCAGAGCCTATGCCGAGAAACAGGCCAAGAAAAATGCTGCCTGCCGCCACGATGAGGGTCTTCTTGGAACTCTTTGTCAGCGGCGGAACTGCTCTCGTGATGATCTGCGCACTCTGGGCCGGAAGCGTCTCCGCCTGCGCCGCCTCGATCTCCTTATGCTTTTGCAGGAAGCCACTATAAAGATTGCGTAGCGCCTCGGCGGCGCTCTCGAGTTCTCGCAGCCGGCTTCCGGTTTCCGCGGAAAGCTTTGCGGCCGTGTCTTCGAGTTCGGTCTGTCGTGCCTTGGCGACTTCGTATTCGCTGGCGTAGGAATCGGTAATGCGACCCTCGTCGGACTGAATGGCGGCGTCAACGCTGTTGAGTTGCGCACGAAGCTTGACGACAGCCGCGTGCTTGCGACCGACGCGAGCTTCCATTTCCGCAAGGCGAGACGCAAGGTCGCGCTTTTGCGTGCGGAGACGTGCAAGTTCGCTGTTGTTGAGCGCGAAGTTGATGACTGCCGCCCGCTTGTCGTTGAATAGCGCATCCGTCGACACGGCTGACGGAATCCCGTTTGCCTCTGTCCGCTTGATACGGTCGAGGCGCTCCTTTGCCTCGACTGCCGCGAACTTGGCATTCATCAGCTGGGTATTCAGACTTGCCAGGAGCTCGGTATCCTGCGCGCCAGTGCTGCTGAGGTTGTTAGCCGTCTTGAAGTCCTGCAGCGCCTTGTCCGCGTCGGCTACCTGCTTCTTCAGCTCGATGAGCCGCTCCTGCAGCCATCCGCTCACCTTCTGCGTCGACTTCAATTTTGCGTCCTGCAGGGACGCGAGATAGCTATCCACGATGCCGTTGGCGATCTTCGCGGCCTTCTCCGCACTCTGCGACTCGACCGTCACATTGATAACGTTGGCGACATCCTCTCGCGCAACTGTCACGCGCTTCAACAGAGATTCGAGAGCAGCTCGTTCGGCGGCCGTAGTGGCTTCCGCCGTGCTGGAGTTCCCGTCTGTGGCGCTGCCAAGCGCAGATCGCCCGGCAAACTCGCTATCACTGGCCAGACCCAGCGTGCGAATAACCGGAAGCAGGACCCTGTCGGATGAGAGTACGTAAAGCTGACTGCCGACCTCGACTTCGTCCATCGTCGGCTGATCCACGATCTTGTTGGTCTGCAGATAACGATTGAGACTTCGATCGATGAGGATGCGCGCACTGCTCTTGTAGGGCGCCTTCATGACAACAACCGAAGCCACGGCGACCGCCAGCCCAATCAACAGTCCGATAACGGGCAACCGCCATTCGCGGCGCAGAACGTCAACGACGTCCCACAAGCCGAACGTCGGCCGGGCCACCGATGGCGGACCGTAGTCTTCCGCAAGCGGCTGGCCGTATTCCTGAATGACCAATTGATTGGTTCTGGTGTCCATGGCTTCGTTTGATCAGTACGCCGGTTGGGAGAGCGGTGGTGTCGGCCGCGAATGCATCTCGGCATTCGGCAAAAGATTGACGCCCGTGATGTGATCAGTTGGACGTTGCGGCCGACGGACATTCAGAAGATCATGCACGATCAGTTTGCTGGCGCGCCCGTCACCGAACGGATTGGCACCGAGAGACATGGCTTCGTGCTCCGCTGGCACATCGAGCAGGCGCTCGACGCCTGCAACAATGCGAGCCGGGTCGGTGGTGACCAGGCGAGCTACGCCGGCGTCAACGGCCTCCATGCGCTCGCTGGTATCTCGCATGACGAGCACGGGCTTGCGAAGCGCCGGTGCCTCCTCCTGAATTCCACCGGAATCGGTGAGGATGAGATACGAGCGCGTCATGAGGTAGACGAACTCGGGATAGTTCAAGGGTTCGATCAGGAAGATATTCGACGCATCGCGCAGATGATCAAATACCGGCCCGCGCACGTTCGGATTCAGATGAACGGGATACACGATCTGAATGTCGTCCCGCCGACTGATCGTCTTCAATGCCTCGCAGATTTGCCGGAACCCGGATCCAAAGCTCTCGCGCCGGTGTCCGGTCACGAGAACAAGTCGCTTCGACGTATCGAGCCATGAGTATTTCACCTCGAGCGACCGGCGAAGCTCACCCGGTTGAGCGATATTTGCGGCCATGCGAAGCAGCCCGTCGATCACGGTATTGCCGGTGACAATGACGGCCTCTGGTGGATAGCCTTCCTTCAGCAGGGCAGAACGCGCACGCGACGTCGGCGCATAATGCCTCGTCGTAACGACCGCAGTGACCCGCCGATTGGCTTCCTCCGGCCACGGGCTCATGAGATTGCCGGTTCGCAATCCCGCCTCGACGTGCCCGACACTGACCGACCGGAAGAACGCGGCAAGTGCAGCCGCCGTACTGGTTGCGGTGTCGCCCTGCACAAGAACGTAGTCCGGATTGTAGTCGGCGATGATCGGATCGATTCCGGTCATGACCGCACTGAACACTTCGCTCAACGACTGGTTCGGTCGCATGATGTTCAGGTCGTAGTCAGCCTTCAACGAGAACGCCGACATCACATCGTCGAGCATCTGACGATGCTGGCCCGTCACGCAGACGCGCGTTTCAATTCCTTCTGCTTCGCCCAGCGCCAGCACAAGCGGTGCCATTTTGATCGCCTCTGGACGAGTACCAAATACGCTAAGAATACGCATGAAGCCCGACGCCGCCTGTGTTCAAAAATTTTGCCGTGTTGAATATTCTTGCCGTGTCGAAATGATGCGGCACGCTACCGGATTTTCCCGACGCGTTCATCGCCAACGTGGGCTCGGCGCATGTTAAATGAAATTTATAGCTAATTCTCGCGGTTGCCGCAGAGCGCGTTGCGCATCATCGAAGCCGGCTGTTGTCAGGCGGTTCCAGATTTAACTTTTTCGGGTTAACGCGCACTCAATCGTTGTCCGCTGACCTTCTTCGCAACTGTCAGCGAGTTCCAGATTTAACTTCTCCAGGTTAACGCGCATTCGTCGATGCATCCTCGTGCTTGCATTCGCAACGGCTCGGCGAGAATGCCCATGCGCGTGCAATGAACTTCAATGACAGGCTCGCATTATCCAATTTCGGGAAAACTTGGACAAAACAAGATTAAATAGCGTATGGACTTACGTTGATTGGCACCGTTCGTGACGACGATCACCGCGCAACCCGCTGCTGGTCGGGGGATTCCGGAAGTCGTGTGGCCGGCACTTTTCCGGCATTTGATAGATCGGAGGCAGCGCCTCGTGGAAGGCAAGGTTTTACTCCTCTCGCAGCGTCGGATTTCCGATCTTGTCGCATTTTGCCTCAGCTATGAGTTTGAGGACAATCTGGCGGCGATGACGCGCGCCGATCGGTTCGATGTTCGAGATCGTGCTGCACTGGAGTTCTCGCGGCGAGTCTACAAATGGACGCGCCTTGCATCAGGATCGACCAAACTGGCAGACGTGCTGGCACCCTCCCCGCCGCAGCTGCGGCTGCAACGCGATTACGAACTGTTCTTTCCGATCTTCAGCAATGCGTATCAACTCCACGCGCTCGCCGCGATTCCCGACTGGCGCAAGCGGTGTCGCAAGGCCGCATGCTTCATCACAGAAGTCTGGGCAGACGATATCCCGGAGTATCTGATCGAGCTCCTGTCCGGATTTGATCATATATTCGTCGGCCTGCATCACTGCGCACCGCAGATCGCGCGCATAGCGGGTCGACCGTGCAGCTATCTGCCGCTGGCGGTCGACGTGGAGCGGTTCGCGCCGAAGCCCGAGCAGCAGCGATCGATCGCCGTGTGCAACATCGGACGTCGTTCGGCGACGACCCACGCCGCGTTGCTGGCCGGCGCCGAGAGAGAGCGCTTCTTCTACTACTACGACACTGTGGCGGCGAGCGGTTCGAACCGGAAGGAAAGAACGTTCCGGGTCGACAATCCGGAAGAACACCGCATCATGATTGCGAATATCCTCCAGCGCAGCCGCTATTTCATTGCCAATCGCAGCCACGTCAACAACCCGGAGTTCACGGCGGGCCGAGACGAGATTTCCGCTCGCTATTATGAAGGTGCTGCAGCCGGGGCAGTGATGGTCGGAGAAGCGCCCCGCACCGAAGAGTTTGCACGGCAGTTCGACTGGCCCGATGCCGTCATTCATGTGCCCTTCGATTCGCCGCACATTTGCCAGATCCTCGAAGCGCTGGACGCAGAGCCGGCGCGACTGCGAGCGGTTCAGAACGCAAACGTCCGGGAAGCCGCGCTGAGGCACGATTGGCTCTACCGCATACAGACGGTATTCGACATCCTCGGTATTGCTCACACCGACCTGATGAGCGCACGAGCCAACCGTCTGCGCCAGATCGCCGGATCCTTTGAGCTGCCAGCAGCCGCCTGAAATCGTCACCTCGGGTGGTACGGAGCAATGCGGCATTTCCGCCGGTTTATGGTTAACGCCCTGTTAAGCGGCGGCTGCTACATCCCAGCAGGTAGGCGATCTCGATCATATGATCGCAAGGGTGTCGCGAACGTCCGCAACGGTGGACAAACGTCAAGCTGCGTATCCAGGCATGAAACGCTCCAGTCAGCTTCCCTCGGCTCAAGCGGCCATCCTGAATGCGCCGCCTTTGCCACGTCAGGCAGACAGGCTTGCTGCACCTCTGCGACGGCGTGGCGCCTGGACGCAATTCGTCGAAGCCCGCCTGCGCGAGCCCGCAAATCCGGAGCGCGATCCCGCCGGACCGCCAGACAGTCCGACCGACGAGCATCCGACGGTCCTTGGCGAGGATCCGAGCTCGCCGAAGGGTGGACCGACGGATGAAGCTCATCCGCTCCTTGACCTGGAGCAACCCCTGCAGCCGATTGTGCTCCCGCAGGATGAGGTCAGTCGGCGCCTGAATGAGGCCGCGGAGAACATCGGACGCCGGACGAACGTGTCTCGGCCCGATGCCGGACCAGACGACGAGCCCGTCCCCCCTGCGGCCGATCCAAACGATGTTTCAGCGGAGGAATCCGACAACCGCCCGCAGCCAGCGCCACCGGACTCGCATGCCGGCTCAGCCGTAGCCTTGTACACGACTGAGGCAGATGAAGGAGAGGGATTCAGTCCGGCCGCGGACCCAGGTCCGAACTCGGTGCCACCGGCGTCAATCCGTCTACCGCCCGTGCACAGCAGCACTGCCGAGGCGAGCGTCGCGGTGCGGGAACAGCAGACCATACTAATCGAGAAGCTGATCGCCGAAGAACTTCAGAGCTCGCCGCGGGACCGACGTTCGGTCACCAGCGAATGGAAAGTGCGCAACTTTGTATGGTTCCTCGCTCCAACAACGGTTCTGCTGGCGATTGGGACCGGAATGCTCATGCGGGGCAATGTTGCATCCCTGTTCAGCACAGCACCCCAGGTTGTCAGCCATTCGAACGCGACGCCCGTTCAGCCGCCACCGCAAAGCAGACGCAAGCTGAAGCCGGCAATTGCCACTTTCGTACATCGTGCTCCGATCGAAGCAGCTGCAACCGTACCACCCGCACGTTCACTGCCGACGACATATGGGATTTTTGCGTCAAGCAACGGGCGGATGATCCGACTCGAGCCGATGAACATCCGGCTTCCCGACAGCCGGATCGCCGTGTCGGTATTGACCACGAAGCCGGGCACCGCTGTGGTGCCGCACGGGCCGCTTTCGTTTGTCGCGTATCAGCGTGAGCTTATGACAAGCGCGCCCGACAACGCACAGTTGCGCATTCTCGCCCAGGTCGCACGAACACCGTCGTCACCGGCAGTCACTATGGCCAACGATGCCTGGGCGATCCGGTCCGTTTCCGTCGACCTGACCGTAGCGCCGGTCCCTGAAAACCGCGAGATGGTCGAGCTGCAGCCAGTGAGCCCCGATCTCGTCCTCTCGCCCGGCCGTTACGTGCTGGTCTTCAAAAACCAGGCCTACGACTTTGTCGTAGCCGGCAAGGTTACCGATAAGGCCCATTGCCTCGAGAGGACGGAAACGCCGGACGGCGACAGGTTCACCGAGTGCCGCAAGCTCCCGTAATATAGGGCGGCCCGGTCCTAGGGCGGCGTCGACGCGACCGCGGCCGGCGGCAACTTCGTCGCTTTCGCAGTGGCGGCACCGACGCTGAGCTGGCCGGTCCTACGCCAAAGCAGCAGCCCTGCTCCGCCGCCGATCGTACAGATCGTAAGCAGCACAATTTCCCCGCGCCCCAATCCTCCAGAGATCAGCGCGTAGGGCAGCATGCCCAGCCCCATCCAGAAGAGCTTTTGCCACTGGTAGGAGTCGTACCTCTTGCCAAGATTGCGACGCTTGAACCACAGATCTTTCGCTTCGCGCGAAAACGGAAGAACACGTCGGCACACGGCTGGACCAAGGCGAAGCGCGAGCAGCAGGGCGAGAAACATCGTTAACGCGACCACGATACGATCGTCGCCGCCTGACAGCAGTCGGAAGACCGGCAGAATGCAAAGGCCGAGGCCGATCCTCAGAAATGCCCCGGCGGGCCACGTGTCCAAGTTAATCAGGAAGCGCTCAAAGGAGGTCATGGGCGTAATCCAGGATCAGGAGTTGACTTGCAGTCGTACAATGCCGAAATCGCGTAGCAAGGACCACGCGAGTTGCAGTGGCCGCGTGATCCTGAAGACCCCGACCACGACAGTCAGGTAGGCCGTCACACAGATCACGCTCGCGACGGGAATTCGCAGCAACCGCGGCAATTCCTGCAGGAATGCCTCCTGTATCGAGAAAGCGACCGCGACCGCGACCAGCGCAGCAATGGTCTGCGGCGCTGTCGCGCGCAGGACGTCCCCGATTGTGATCCCGACAGGCCTGCCGGCATAGACGAGCGCAGGAACGAACAGCACAAACATGGTGACCGTATAGGCGATCGTCACTCCGACCACGCCGAACGGCAGTCCGGCTGCAAGCGCAACCAGTTGGCAGATTGCACTGAAGATGCCCCATCGCATCCACCGATCGGGACGCCCGACCGCGACATGCACCCAGCCGAGAGTTCGCTCGATGCAGTCGGCAATGCCGCGAATGGCGAGGATGCAGAGCAAGGGGCCCGCGGGAGACCATTTCTCTCCGAGAAGTACGATCACGATGTCATGAGCGCTCACGGCCAGGGCCGCGAAGGCAGGCCCCGAAAAGTAGCAAAGCAATGACAGCGCGCCTTCCCAGGAGCGCTTCAGTTCGGCCGCACTGTGCTGGAGCTTACTCAGCCCCGAAACCGCGATGTTATGCAGCGGCTCACTGAGAATCGACAGCAGGTTGTTGTAGATCGTGAAGGCGTTCTGAAAATAGCCAAGCGGCCCTGCACCGAGGAAATACCCCATCGCGATTCTGTCCGCCGAACGAGCGAAGTAATCCGTCATGGTGAAGCCGGTGACTCCCAGCCCGAACCGCAGCAGTTCCTTGACCATTGGCGTGAGCCTCGGCCTGCCCGGTATCCATCGACAGGCAGTCCAGGCTCCCACGACGGTCAAAGCCGACGTTATGATCGGCTTGGCGATCAGCGCCCAGTAGCCCCAGCCCAAAAGCGCCAGTCCAACGCTTGCAGCGCTTCCGATGATGTTCGCCGATATGTCGATTATCGCGATGCGGCGAAACTGCATTGCCCGACGCATCAGCGCATAGTGCTGCGTCGACAAGGCCATCATCAGGAAGGTCACCGATAATGCCAACGCCATGCCCGCGAGCGATGGCTCGCCGAAGGCACGCGCTATCCACCGGCCGGACGCGGCCAGCACCACAGCCAGCACGACGCCGATCAGAACATTCAGCCAGAACAACGTGCTGACCTCGGCGCGCGAGATGCTGCTCCGCTGGGCGGAGGCCTCGCTCATCCCGAGATCGACGAAAAGGGGAGCAAAGCCGATCAGGGCCAGCATCATGGCCACCAACCCGAAATCATGCGGTCCGAGCAGTCGCGCCAGTACGATCGTGGAGGCCAACTGAACGAAGATATTCAATCCGCGCGCAGCAATGAACGCCACGCCGCTGTGCAGCGACCTGCGGCCAAGGCCAGAGTATGGCTTGTTGTCCGCAAAATACTGATCGGTGCGTTCGTTCCGATGCACGCGTCGTTCCCGTTCAATTCGCCGGATTCTGGCTTTGAGGTACCCGCTCAAGCCAGATTTCCCGCCAATAGGGATGGATGGCGCGCGGGCAGAAGCGGCGGCAGATCGCATAGCGCGCCTCACACACGACATCCTTCAGGATGATCGCGTCCGTCTTGAAACGGACCATCTTGCACGAACCTTCGTCGATGATCTGCTTTTGACGCCTCTCGACCTCGTACTCGCGTTCCGTGAACGGTACCATCTCCGGATCGAAATAAAGGCCTCGATTGCGGTAGTTGCAGTCCAGTGTCTCGAGGATGTCCTTGTACGGCTTGACGCGCACGACGTCGCCCACCTGCAGATCAAGCCGGGACTGCGGGACCTTGCTACCCTCCGGCACACCGAAGGGCCTGATCGGGTAAGGTACGCCGCCTCTCATGCGCTGGAATGTGTCGTAGATCCAGCGCATCGCGGTGCCAATGCCCAGCCCTGCTTCGGTGACCGTGCGCCAGACCGAGAAAGTCAATCCGGCGACGAGGTCCTGCAACCGAACGTTTCCCGAAGTGTAGTCCTCGACATACTGACGCGGATCCCACCACTTCAGGGGTTGCGTGGCGAATTTGACCTGTGTGTTCTGGCAAACGTAGGTCGGCTCGGTTTCGCCGACCTTCGGCGGATGCTTGATCGTGCTCCACAGCGTTTCCTCGCTGCAGCCGCCAGACCTGAACGGCTTGCCAGCGCCATCTGGCGACGGCCCTTTCTCGCCTGCCGGCTTCAACCAGGCGTCCTTCCAGAATATCAGGCAGGCCGCCTCGCAGCCGTCATGAGCCGCGCCGTTGCAGCGGATGTTCTCGAGATGGACCGTGTTCAGCATCTTGCGCCCGCCGATACCGAGCGCCGGATCGCAGGTCTTGTGAGCTCGCTTGCCGACGCGAAGCGTCTTGCCGCAATGCTTCAGCATCTCGGGCATGAAGGGCATTTCCTCCAGGCGGCCGTTGGCATCCAGCGTCGCGAGGATCTCCTCCTTGCTTCTGACCTCCACCAGGTCACCAGCGCGAAAGATGCTTGAGAATAGCGTGCTCATATCGTGCGCCTTGAGATACACCCTGCAATCAAAACTTCACAGGCTGCGTGACGTCCACGCAACCATCGTCAGATCAGTGTCAACTTTCGCCCGAAAAATGCCTCGGCGAAGCGTTCCGTAGCCCTGCACTCCATGCCCCGAATCCGTGCGAGGCCGCGAAAGGTGTCTGCATCGAACCACTGCTTGGATCGCTGCGTCCCGAAATGCTTGAGCAGGAGTTCAATCTTACGATCGAGCGCCGCCGCCGATACCGGCATGTAAACGTTGGGTTGACCGAAGTCGCCATCCCACTTCGGGATCTCGTACTCCAGAATCTGATGATCACGAAACGTGTTCCAGGTCAGGCGGCAGACCTGACGATGGTCCTGGTGAGCATCATCCCTGCGATGCGTCAGAATGACGTCGGGCTCGATCCGCCGCTTCAGCGATTCAAACCATTCCTTGATGGCCTCTCCCATTTCCGGGAAAAATCCATCGGGAAACGACAGCACCTCGACATTCGCGGATGCAGCCCCGCACAAGAAGTCGGCCGCCGACGCTCTGGCTTCAGCCTCCCGTATGGCGCCACCGCTTAGAACGCACCAGTGCACGTCCAGCTTGATACCGCGCTCGATCAGACCCAGCAGCGTCGCTCCCGCGCCGATTTCGATATCATCCGAATGGGCGCCGAGGCACAGGATCGACAGACGGTCTCCGGGCCTGGCAAGCTGCAATGCTCTCATTCCGGTTACGCCGCGCTGGCTACCGACGAGTGATTCAGCCGCCACGGCGTGTCGCCGCGCTCCACCATGTCCTCCAACACTTGTCTGTCGCGCAAGGTATCCATGGCGCGCCAAAAGCCCTCATAGCGATAGGCCATGAGGTGACCGCCCTCGATCAAACGGTTGAACGGTTCCTGGACGAGCTCTTCTCCTTCCTTGATGTAGTCGAAGATTTCGTTGCGGAAGATGAAGTAGCCGCCGTTGATCCAGATCTCGGACTCCTGACTGGAGCGAATCCGCTGCACCGACCCCTCGGCATCAAACTCAGCAAGGTGGAAGCTGATCGGTGGATGGATCGCCACGAAGCAACCGATCTTTCCGCTTTCCTTGAACTTCTGGATCACATCAGGCAGCGGCGCGTCGGTCAGCCCGTCGCTGTAGTTCGCAAGAAACATCTCCTCGTCCTTGACGAGATGGCGGACGGCCAGCAGGCGCTGCCCGATGTTGCGCCATGTCCCTGTATCCACCAGCGAAACCCGCCAGTCCGGCTGATGTTCGCCGATCAGCTCGACCTTTTTGCCGTACTCCGAAATCACGCAGTCGCTGTTCGCAGTCGCGCGATAGTTGAGGAAGTAATCCTTGATCACGTTCGCCTTGTAGCCAAGGCACAATATGAAATCATTGTGATTGTACTGGCTGTAGTACTGCATCACATGCCAGAGGATCGGCTGATGGCCGATCGGGACCATCGGCTTCGGTATGCTTTCCGAATACTCGCGGATCCGCGTACCGAGACCGCCGCAAAAAAGGACAACCTTCATGGCGCAACCTCACGCGGATCAATGATTTCGACGTTAGGAATCGGAACGATGAACTTGCAGCCCCAGTCCGCGACATGCCGCATTTGCGCGACGATTTCCCTCTTCAAATTCCAGGGCAAGATGAACAGGTAGTCGGGGCGAGCCTCGTCGATGGCTTCGACCGGGAGGATCGGAATGTGCATTCCCGGCGTATAGCGGCCGTGCTTGTAGGGGTTGCGGTCCACGGTGAAGTCGAGGAAGTCGGTTCCGATGCCGCAATAGTTCAGCAGCGTGTTGCCCTTGCCGGGAGCGCCATAGCCGCAGATCCGCGCGCCCTTGTTCTTGCTCGCGATCAAGAACGACAGCAGTTCGCGCTTGGTGCGATGAACCCGCGATGTAAACTGCTCGTACTGACCTATGTCTTCAAGGCCGATCCGGCGCTCATGGGCCAGCAGTGCGGTCACGGCGGCGGAGACAGCGTGAGTCGCGTCGGCGCGGCAGAGATAGACGCGAAGCGAGCCGCCATGCGTTGGGATCTGCTCGACGTCGAAAACCTTCAGGTCGTGCCGCCGCGCCAGACGATCAATCGTTACCAACGAGAAATAGGAGAAATGCTCGTGATAAATGGTATCGAACTGATTTTCGTCGATGAGCCGCTCAAGATGCGGAAACTCGAGCGTAATCACGCCTTGCGGCCCGAGCAGGCACGCCATTCCGGCGGTGAAATCGTTTAGATCCGGAACCTGGGCCAGCACGTTGTTGCCGATAATCAGATCGGCCCGCTTGCCATCCGAGACCAGCTTCTGCGCGAGCTCCAGGCCGAAGAACTCGACCATTGTCGGGACGTTCTTCTGCCTCGCAACTTCGGCCACATTGGCCGCCGGCTCGATTCCCGTGACCGGCACCCCGAGCGGCAGGAAGTGCTGCAACAGGTAACCATCGTTGCTCGCGATCTCGTAGACGCGGCTCTCGGCACCAAGGTTCAGCCTGGCCTTGATCATCTCGCAGTAGCGCCGCGCATGTTCCACCCACGACGTCGAGTAGGACGAGAAGTAGGCATACTCGGTGAAGATATGCTCCGGTTTGACGTATTCCTGGAGTTGTACCAGGAAGCAGGATCCACAAACCACGGTGTGCAGCGGATAGTACGGCTCCATGGCGTCGGTCTGGTCGGCTGTGAGAAAACTTTCACACAGAGGCGACATTCCCAGGTCGACAAACGTCGATTTCAACGTCGCGCCGCACAGACGGCAGTTACCGTGAGAGGATTTCGATCGAAGCGATTCGAATCTCGAGTGAGCGTTCATTGGGCCGTACCATGAATATAGGATTGCCGAATATAGGATTGCCGGCGCTTAAATCGGGCTCGTTAGATTGAATTTTATCGTATGAAAGCGAACAATATGAAGCGATATCGAACAACAAGGTAAACCACGCAAATGCTGAAAATTTTAGTAAAATTGTATAGAACTGGTCGTCGACAATTGGCCTCTCGGCCGGGAGTGGATACGTTCCATGCGCTTTGAAGCAACAGGACTTGACGGAGTGTGGCTCGTCAAACTCGAGGCTGCACACGATGAGCGCGGCTTTTTCGCGCGCACGTTCTGCGAAGACGAGTTTCGCGCACACGGGCTCGTGACCAGATTTCCCCAGCACAGCATCTCGAGCTCCTCGCGCAAGGCGACATTGCGCGGAATGCACTTCCAGAATGAGCCGCACGGCGAAGTTAAACTCGTGCGCTGCTTGAACGGATCGATTTGGGACGTCATCGTCGATCTGCGTGCGAACTCGCCGACCTTTCGCCAATGGCGCGGCTTCGAGCTTTCGGCGGAGAACGGTTCGCAGCTCTACATCCCCAAGGGGTTCGCACACGGCTTTCAAACCTTGAGCGACAACGTTCAGGTCAATTACCTGACTTCGGAATTCTACGAGCCTTCGGCTGCTAATGGCGTCCGATACGACGATCCGATGTTCGGCGTCAGCTGGCCTCTGGCCGTCAGCACGATCTCCGATAAAGACCTGAACTGGCCGCTTCAGGGTGCGTGAGCACTTATCGCACAGGCGCGAGGAGCCCGTGACGCTCGAGCACCTTTGCCGTCTTCAGAATGACCGGGAACGGCAGGTCGGCACGCCTGGCGATATCAAGCAGTGAATGGTGTCCATCGGACAGGTTTAAAATCCACAGCATCGCCATGTTGGCTGCGGCGGCGTCCTTGTCGCCGCCGATCGCACCATAGAGTCCGCGTCTACCCAGCTGCGGTTCGCCCTTCGGCGACGTGTTATAGTAGCTGCGGTTGCCTTCGAGCAGGTCGATGACTTCGGAAATGATGCGGAAGGATTCCCCGAGGTGCTCCGGCCGAATGAAGCTCAGGTCGTCGGCCGAGGTGTGATACTGGGGGATAGCACCGAAGCGGCTACGCTGGAACAATCCCACCGGCAGGTTGAACCCAGGCGAACAGTATTGCCGCTCATCATAGCCGTAGGGCGAAAACTCCAATATCGTCGGCGTCAGCTTGCAATGCTGCAGCGTGTGCATCATCGCAAGGTCGATTTCAGCATCGCCCTGCCTGCTTTTCTTGTATGTCGGGCCGGCACCGTCGCCGACCATTGACACCACGAGGCCATGCTTGATGCGAGAAACACGATGCTCGTTGCGGGCAAGCCAGGTGATCGCGCCAATCGTTCCTGGCGCAAAGAGAAACCGATAGCTGTATCGCGTTCGCATCTGGGAGATGCGGCTCGCGAGCTCCGCAAGCAGGGCCAGGCCGGAACAGTTGTCATTGGCGAGCGAGGGATGGCAAACATGCGCCGACAGAAGCACCTCGTCGTCTGACTCTCCCCGGTGAAAATACTCACCATAGGTCAAATGCCCGTCGGCGAGGGTCGAGTCGATCACGACCTCGTAGCTATCGTCCCGCAGTTGCTCCAACTGTCGGTGGGCCATGCAGAAAGCCCAGTTCTCCTGGTAGTAAGACGTTCGGTACGGGACAAGGTCCGGCTGATCGGGCAATGTGAAGATGTGAGGCTTAAGCTCGTCCAGCGACATGGTGCGGCACACCGGCACGCTGTAGCTCATCACATGCAGGTTCG
The DNA here is from genome assembly GCF_046718885.1 of Bradyrhizobium sp. UFLA01-814. NCBI lineage: Bacteria > Pseudomonadati > Pseudomonadota > Alphaproteobacteria > Hyphomicrobiales > Nitrobacteraceae > Bradyrhizobium > Bradyrhizobium sp. UFLA01-814. The sequence continues at coordinate 21,052 of NZ_JAQOSR010000155.1, forward strand.
ATTCGTTGAAATCGATAACCTTCCGGCCCCGCGGGTCCTTGATGTACGCGTCCCGGATGTTCCACTCGCGCGGCACGACCCAGTCGAGAACGGGTGTACCGGTCGGCACCTCGTGGACATCAAGCGAGATATGCGCGCCGATCTCCCGAAGGGTCTGCCGCACACCGTTGCCGGTGATGCTGCGGCAGATCGGGTAGATCCTTTGGGCAAGCGCAAAGATCTTTGCGCCTGAACTTGTGACATCGTCTGCCGCCGACACGCCGTCCTCCTGGTGTGTCAAATCGATCGGCGCGTGTTTTAGTTCGCGGCGAGAGCCGATCGCCCGGCACTCTGCCTCGACTTTACATGGCGGAGATCCGCATCGAGCACACCGTCCGCCAGCAACTTGTTGACGTGGCTGATACGCTGATACCGAGGACCTTCGAACTCTTCGAGCGTGATGCCCGAAGCCCGGTAAGCCTTATAGAGCTGTTCCGCGCCCATCTTCGCGTCCCATTGCGGCTTGAACTCCGGCAGCCGTGTTCGGATCTTTTCGAAGCTCACGCGATAGGACCGCGTGTCGGGACCGGCGCCATCGGCAAATTCGATCTGACAGCCAGGGACAACATCGGCGACGATCTTCGCGAGATCGCGGATCTGGTAGTTGTGCGCCGTCTGGCCGACGTTGAAAGCCTCATTGAACACCGCCGCCTCGGGAGCTTCCATCGCCGCGATGAAGGCGCGGGAGATGTCCTCGATGTGAACGATGGGCCGCCAGGGCGTGCCGTCCGATTTCAAGAAGATCTTTCGCGTTGTCACCGCCCAGGCAACGAGATTGTTCAGCACGACATCGAATCGGAGCCGGGGAGATACGCCGTAAGCCGTTGCGGGTCGCAGGTAGACCGGGCAAAATCCGTCACCGGCGAGGCCGGCGATATCGCGCTCCGACTGCACCTTGGATTCGCCATAGGCAGTCACCGGGTTGAGCGCTCCGGTTTCGTCGATCATCCCGTCGCCCGCCTTGCCGTAGTTGCTGCAGGAGGACGCGAACACGAACCGTCGCACGCCGGCTTGCTTGGCCAGTTGCGCGAGGCGCACGCTGGCTACATGATTGATCTGGTCGGTAAGGCCGGGTCTCAGATTGCCGAGCGGATCGTTCGACAGCGCGGCAAGATGCA
>NZ_JAQOSR010000156.1:0-21987 GCF_046718885.1 Bradyrhizobium sp. UFLA01-814
GGCGAGGTACTGCTCCAGCCAGTGAATGTGGTAGTCGCCCTCGATGATGTCGGGCTCGCGCACCAGCGCGCGGAACAGCGGCAGCGTCGTCTCGATCCCGTCGACCACCATCTCGTCCAGCGCCCGGCGCAGCCGCATCAGACATTCGCCGCGGGTCTTGCCGTGCACGATCAGCTTGCCGACCAGCGAGTCGTAATAGGGCGGGATCACATAGCCCTGATAGACGGCGGAATCGATCCGCACGCCGAGGCCGCCAGGCGGATGGAATTGCGTGATCCGTCCGGGCGAGGGACGGAAGGTCTGCGGGTTCTCCGCATTGATGCGGCACTCGATGGCGTGGCCGATGATCGCGATGTCGTCCTGCTTGGCCGGAAGGTCGCCGCCGGCGGCGATCCGGATCTGCTCCAGCACCAGATCGATATCGGTGATGCTCTCGGTGACGGGATGCTCGACCTGGATGCGCGTGTTCATTTCGATGAAATAGAACTCGCCGTCCTCGTAGAGGAATTCGATGGTGCCGACGCCGAGATATTTCATATCCCGCATCGCCTTGGCGCAGGTCTCGCCGATCTTGGCGCGCGCCGCCGCCGCGAGCACGGGCGAGGGGCCTTCCTCCCAGACCTTCTGGTGACGGCGCTGCAGCGAGCAGTCGCGCTCGCCGAGATGGATGGCGCCGCCGCGGCCGTCGCCGAGAATCTGGATCTCGATGTGGCGCGGCTTCTGCAGGTATTTTTCCAGGTAGACCGAGGCGTCGCCGAATGCCGACTTGGCCTCGTTGGCCGCGGTCGAGAGCGCCAGCGCGAGGTCGGCCTCGGTGTGGGCGACCTTCATGCCGCGGCCGCCGCCGCCGGCCGCCGCCTTCACCAGCACCGGGAATCCGATGTCTCTGCCGATCGCGAGCGCGTCGGCCTCCGAGGTCACCGCGCCGTCCGAGCCGGGCACCACGGGAATGCCGAGGCGCTTGGCGGTCTTCTTGGCTTCGATCTTGTCGCCCATCAGGCGGATGTGCTCGGCCTTCGGTCCGATGAAGCCCAGATTGTGGTCGGCGAGGATCTCGGCGAAGCGCGCGTTCTCGGACAGGAAGCCGTAGCCGGGATGCACGGCGTCGGCGCCGGTGATCTCGCAGGCCGCGAGCAGCGCCGGCACGTTGAGATAGGAATCCTTCGACGGCGGCGGGCCGATGCACACGCTCTCGTCGGCGAGCCGCACATGCATGGCGTCGGCGTCGGCGGTGGAATGCACCGCGACGGTCGAGATGCCGAGCTCCTTGCAGGCGCGCAGCACGCGAAGCGCGATCTCGCCGCGATTGGCTATGAGGATCTTGTCGAACATCGCAGCGCCTGGTGTTGACGGAAGCTATTCAATGATGACGAGCGGCTCGCCGAATTCGACCGGCTGGCCGTCCTCGACGAGAATCTGCGTCACGGTGCCCGCGCGCGGAGACGGGATCTGGTTCATCGTCTTCATCGCCTCGATGATCAGAAGCGTCTGGCCGGCGGAGACCTTGGTGCCGATTTCAATGAACGGCTTGGCGCCCGGCTCGGGCGCCCAATAGGCGGTGCCGACCATCGGCGAGGGCACGGCGCCCGGGTGCTTGGCGAGATCGGTCGCAGCCGCGGCCACTGGGACAGCCATTGCGGACGGTGCGGCAACACTTGCCACGGTGGGCACCGACGCCGCGATGCTGATGTTGCGCGCGACACGGACACGCAGGCCGGCGCGCTCGATCTCGATCTCGGTCAGATTGGTTTCCGCGAGCAACAGCGCGAGCTCGCGAATGAGGACGCTGTCGTCGCTCTTGGAGTCGTTCTTTTTTGCGGCTGATTTGTCGTCTGGCTGGCGCGCCATGCTCTGTGATCCAAAATCTCTGTCTGGTGACGGGGAACGTCAGGATTGACGATTAAGTCTTTGGCTTGGCGTCGATCTTGACGCCGATCCTGGTGGCGAGGCCGATGATGGCAAGCCGGTAGCCGTCGATGCCGAAGCCGCAAAGTGACGCGAAGGCGGCTTTAGCAGTGAACGAGTGGTGCCGGAAGCTTTCGCGGGCGTGGATGTTGCTGACATGAACTTCGACCGCGGGAATCTTGACCGCGACCAGCGCGTCATGCAGCGCGATCGAGGTATGAGAGTAGCCACCGGCGTTGATGATGATGCCGGCCGCCTTCTTGACGTGGGCCTCATGGATGAAGTCGATCAACTCACCCTCGCGGTTGGACTGCCGGCAGTCGGCGATCAGCCCGAACTGGCGCGCGGTGTCCGCGCACAGCTTCTCGACATCGGCGAGGGTGGCATGGCCGTAGGTCTCCGGCTCGCGCGTCCCCAGCAGATTGAGGTTCGGGCCGTTCAGCACATAGATCGTTCCGGCAGCAGCCATTCCAGAGTTTCCTGCCAAGGGTTCCGGCCAAAGTTCCGAGAGGGGATCCGACAAGGGGTGGAGTCGGCCGGGTTATAGGTAACAACCGGCCGAAGGGGAAGTCTTTAGGTGAAATCGGAACGTCTTCAACAACTTCCTCCGCCCTGTTAGATGGCTGCCCTAACCTACGGAAAATGCTGATTAACCAAATCTTGCGGAAGCTGCCTTCGGCGGGCGCTCCGGCCCGCCATCCACTGGCGCGGTGCGGGTTGCGGCCGAAAGCAAGACCCCGCCCCAAAAGGGGCGGGGTCGAGGTGAGGCGAGGGTCCGTCTTCGAGGGCCCGTCTTGGCTCCCTCGCACCGAGGCCGGTCTAGCCCTCGATGATGTAGACGATCTCATGGGTCTCAGGCTGCACGATCACGTAGCGGCCCTTGACCAGGATGAACTGATAGCCGCGCCACTGCGGGTAGATCGTCACGACCCGCTCCGGCACCGGGTAGAAGTGAATGTCAGCCGGAACGCGGGTGCCGACCGACACGTTGAAGTTCACGTTGGTGGCTTCGGTCACGTGCTCCGACTTGATCGCGGTCGTGATCTGAGTGCGCTTCTCGGCCGGCGGAGCCGCGGTCGCCGACGTTGCCGCGTTACCGGTCGTCGTCTGCGTGCGGCTCGTATCGTTGGTCTGCGCACGGTTGGTGTCGGACGGGCTCTTAGTCTGGGCGTTCTGGTTGGTCGTGGCACCGCTACCGCTCTTGTCGCGGCTCTCGGCATTCATCTTGCCGCTCTTGTCACGCTCCTCGGCTTTCATGTTGCCGCTCTTGTCGCGACCCTCAGCCTTCATATCCTTCGAGCCCTCCTTGGAGCCCTTGGCCGCATCGTTCTCCGAGCTCATGCCCTTCGACTTTTGGGTACTGTCCTGCGCACCCTTGGTGGCCGTGCCGGACTTGTCGGACTCTGCACCCTTCGTGCTCGGGGACTCACCGGTGGTGGAATGCTCGGAACCCTTCATGCCGCCCGTATCGCGCTGCATCGTGCCCGACGATGCACCACCGGACGGTGCGCTGTGCTGCGTGGTTGCGCCACCGCCGGCCCCGGACTCCTTGTTAGCGCCGCCCGCGCCCTGCGCATTCGCAAGGCCGGTGCCGGCGATCAGAGCCGCCGCCGCGACCGAAATCAGAAAGCGGTTAGACATCGTAATTCCTCCTCGTTTTCAGCATTGCCCGCGCCGACAACGAGAGAGCATGTGCGATGTTCCTGTTGATTTGCGGTTCCTTGCGGTTTGTTTGTTAGGTGAATGCGCGATGAATACGCGGATGCTTCAACCGCACGCCCGGTCGAACTCGATGCTCGCAAGATCGCGCTGGCCGTTGCCGCCGCCGAAATTGAAGCCGCCGAAATGCACTTCGATCTCGAGATTAGGTCGCGCTGTATTTCGGCTTCCCGCGGCTTTCGTTGTTGGTGACCGCCCTTGGTTGCGGCCCGCGCGGAATCGGTTTGGTGACGACAATAAAAAAATCCGGCTGCATGGCAGCCGGATTTTGTACGCGATGAGCTGTCGGAGCGGCGATCAGCAGGTCGCCTTGCCGCAGCGGGCAATGCCGATCTTTTCCTTGAGATTGTCGACGCCGACGGCGCCGATCACGACCTGCTTGCCGATCACGTAGCTCGGCGTGCCGTTCATCCCCATGGATTCGGCGAGGCGGAAGTTCTCCTCGATGGTCGCCTTCACTTCGGGGCTCGCCATATCCTTCTCGATCTTCGTTATGTCGAGACCGACTTCCTTGGCGACCGCCAGCGCGCGCGCCTTGTCGGCGGCGCCGCGGCCGCCGAGCAGCTTCTGGTGGAAATCGAGATATTTCTTGCCGGTCGGATCCTGCATGCGCACGGCGACCGCGACCTGCGCGGCCTCGACCGAGCCCTGGCTCAGCACCGGGAATTCCTTCAGCACGACCTTCAGCTTCGGATCCGCCTTCATCAAATCGAGCATGTCGGACATCGCGCGCTTGCAGTAGCCGCAATTGTAATCGAAGAACTCGACGAAGGTGACGTCGCCGTCCTTGTTGCCGAGCATGACGCCGCGCGGCGAATTGAAGATGGTGTCGGCGTTCTTGGCGACGCTCTGCTCATGCTTCTCGGCTTCGGCGGCGGCCTGCCGCTTGCTCAGCTCGTTCATCGCCTCCTCGAGCACCTCCGGGTGCGCGATCAGATAGTTGCGCACGATGGTCTCGATGTCGCCGCGCTGGGTGTCGGTGAAGCTCTGCGCGGACGCCGAAAGCGGCGCGGCGCAAACGCCGAGCGCGAGCAGGGCGGGGGCAAGAAAACGAAGCGCTGGCATGACAAAATCCTTGTTCGCGGTGGCTCAAAAAAACGGCGTGGCCGTGAGCCGGTTTCGGTGATCGTTGTATGGAACTACGGTTTATTTCTAGTTGTTTTTCTGACCCGGCATGGGCTTGGCGCTCACAATGTCGTCAGCTTTGACCCAGCCGGGCGTGCCGATCGCGAACCGCGTCTTGGCGCGTGACGCAAGGTCGCGGGCGGTCTTGGTGTCGCCGCGGAGATAGGCCGCCTGCGCCGAGGCGAGGTCGGCCTGGGCATAGTCGCCCTTGCGGCCATAGGCCATCGCGAGCTGGGTATAGCCGAGCGGCGCCTCGGGCTCGCGCGCCACCGCGGCGCGCAGCATGTTGACCGCCTCGTCGGTGTAGGCCTTGTTGTCGGAGGCGACCAGCGCCTGGCCGAGCAGCATCTCGATCAGCGGGGAATTGCTGGAGAGCTGCACCGCGCGGCGCAGCGGCGCGATGGCTTCGGCGGGCCGGCCGCCTTCGAGCAGCGCCTGGCCGCGCAATTCGTAGAAATAGGGATTGTTGGGCTGCACCTGGATCAAGCCGTCGATCTGCGCGATCGCCGAGCGCAGATCGCCGTGCAGATAGGTCGTGATCGCGCGTGCATAGCGCGCCGGCAGGCTGGTGTTGGACAGCGGATAGCGGCGGTAGACCGTGTCCTGCCGCTCCATGAAGCCCGAGATCTTGGCGCGCATCATGTCGTGGCGCAGCTGCAGCGCCGGATCGTCCTTCTTGTCCCAATAGGGGCTGGAGCGCGCCAATTCCTGCAGCGCGGAGACGCGATCGACCGGCATCGGGTGCGACTGCAAATAGGGGTCGGCCCCGCGCGAGGCAAACAGGCTCTCGTCGGTGAAGCGCTTGAACGTCTCGTACATGCCGCGGGCCGACTGTCCGGTCGCGTTCAGGAACTTGACGCCGGCGCGGTCGGCGTTCTCTTCCTGCTGGCGCTGATAGGACAACAGCGTGCGCTGAATGACCGCTTGCGGCGCCGAGATCGCCGCGGCGCCGGCGCTGGAGAGACCGTTTCCGCCACCGCGGCCGCCCGCACCCGCGGCAAGCGCGCCGACGCCGAGCAGCATCGCGATGATCATCTGGGTCTGGGCCTGCGCCAGCTGCTCGCGCATCTTGGCGAGATGGCCGCCGGCGAGGTGGCCGGTCTCGTGCGCCAGCACGCCGATGATCTGGTTCGGCGTCTCGGATTGCAGCAGCGCGCCGTAATTGACGAAGATGCGCCGGCCGTCGGCGACGAAGGCGTTGAACGAGCCGTCGTTGATGATCACGATCTGGATGTTCTGCTTCTCCAGACCGGCGGCGCGCAGGATCGGCCTTGTGTATTCGCGCAGCAGCTGCTCGGACTCGGTGTCGCGCAGCACCGGCGGGCCTTTTTGCTGGGCTCGCGCAGGGACGACGGGCCCGACCGCGAGCGCAACCGCAGTCATGAACGCGGTCAGCTTGAAGGTCCTGGTGCGAAGCGCGAGGCGGAACAGCATGGGCGATCTATCGGCGATGACCGGCCGCGCCGGCACAAATCCGGGGTCCGGGCCGGACCCGATTTGGCGCGTGGCACAGTCTGTTGTTTTTGCAGTTCTTCTTCACGCGAACCGGGTATTCACTTGGCCTGAAAGCGTTATAAGGAGCCACCGAATGCGGCCAGTCTGGGGCGGCAGCCGGTAACGGGAACCCGAATTCGGCAGCGGCCGTGCAATAGCAGAAATCCATGCGTGAAGCGACACCGAGAGACCGTGTAAGCAGCTTGTTGACAGCGTCCGGACGGAGCGATGTTCCGCCGTTCATGGTGATGGATGTGATGGCAGCCGCCGCGCGAATCGAGGCCGCCGGCGGCCATGTCATCCATATGGAGGTGGGGCAGCCTGCCGCAGGCGCACCGAAGCCGGCGATCGCGGCCGCGCAGGCCGCGCTTGCGGACGGTCGGATCGACTACACCTCGGCGCTCGGCATTCCCTCGCTGCGCGCGCGCATCGCCCGGCACTATCGCGACACGTATGGTTGCGCGGTTGACGCGGAGCGCATCATCGTCACCACCGGCTCGTCGGGTGGGTTCATCCTGGCGTTTCTTGCGATGTTCGAGCCGGGCGACCGGGTCGCCGTGACCGTGCCGGGCTATCCGCCGTACCGGCATATCCTGACCGCGCTGGGCTGCGAGCCGGTGCTGATCGAGACCTCCGGCGACACCCGCCATGCCCTGACCGGCGAGGCGCTGCTCGCCGCCCATCGCAAGGCACCGCTGAAGGGCGTGCTGGTCGGCAGCCCTGCCAACCCGACCGGCACCATGATGTCGCGCGAGGCGCTGTCGAGCCTGATGGCGGCTGCCGACAGCGCAGGCATCCGCTTCATCTCCGACGAGATCTATCACGGGCTCGACTATGCATTTCCTGCGGTGACGGCCGCCGAGCTGTCGCCGAAGGCGCTCGTGATCAACTCGTTCTCGAAGTACTTCTGCATGACCGGCTGGCGTGTCGGCTGGATGGTGGTGCCCGACGTGCTGGTGCGGCCGATCGAGCGGCTGCAGCAGAACCTGTCGATCTCGGTGCCGACCCTGTCGCAGATCGCGGCCGAAGCGGCGTTCGAAGGCCGCGAGGAGATGGAGGCGATCAAGCGCGGCTATCAGGAGAACCGCCGCATCCTGATCGAGGGGCTGCCGAAGGCCGGCCTGACCAAATTCCTCCCCGCTGACGGCGCGTTCTACCTGTATGCCGACGTCTCCGACTTCACCTCGGACAGCTTCGCCTTCGCCAGCGAGATGCTCGAAAAGGCGCATGTCGCGGCGACCCCCGGCGTCGATTTCGATCCGATCCACGGCCGGGCCTTCATTCGTTTTTCCTATGCACGCTCGGCCGCGGAGATGCAGGAAGCAGTTGCACGGATCGCGCATTGGCTTAAATAGCCCGCGAACTCCAAGGGGCCTCTAAGAGCCTTCAAGAGCCTTCCGGAGTTCGCTTTGCCTTTCGGATCGGTTTCGCAGCGCAGCGTCGTGGTTTCACCGGCGCTGTGGCAGGCGGATCATCGCGGATAAGCGGCAGGGCCCACACAGTTCCATTTGACTTGAACGGCCAAGTTGATCTTGGCTATTTCCGCCATTTCTGAGGGGGAGTGACACATGGCGACGACAACCGTTGCCACGACTGCACCGGCGAGCGCCGGCAGCAAGCCGTGGTACAAAGTTCTCTATGTCCAGGTCCTGATCGCGATCGTGCTCGGCGCATTGGTCGGCTGGTTGTGGCCCGGCCTTGCCACCAACGAGTGGATCAAGGCGCTCGGCGACGGCTTCATCAAGCTGATCAAGATGGTGATCGCGCCGATCATCTTCTGCACCGTGGTGTCGGGCATCGCCCATATACAAGATGCCAAGAAGGTCGGGCGCATCGGCGTCAAGGCGCTGGTGTATTTCGAGGTCGTCTCGACCTTCGCGCTGGTGATCGGATTGCTCGTCGGCAATCTGGTTAGGCCCGGCGCCGGCTTCGGCAACGCGGCGGCGAATGCGCAGGCGGTTGCCGGCTATGCCAAGCAGGCGGAGGCGCAGAAGAGCGTCGACTTCGTGCTCCACATCATTCCCGACACCGTGGTCGGCGCATTCGCGCAGGGCGAGATCCTGCAGGTGCTGCTGTTCTCGGTGCTGTTCGGCTTCGCGATCATGGGCCTCGGCGAGCGCGGCCACACCATCCGCTCGTTCATCGACGACGCCGCGCACGCGGTGTTCGGCGTCATCTCGATCGTGATGCGGGCGGCGCCGATCGGCGCGTTCGGCGCGATGGCCTTCACCATCGGCAAGTTCGGCACCGGCGCGATCCTCAACCTGATGGGGCTGATCGCGACGTTCTATCTGACCGCCGCGCTGTTCGTGTTCGTGGTGCTCGGCATCATTGCGCGGGTCGCCGGGTTCTCGATCTTCAAGTTCCTGGCCTACATCAAGGATGAGCTCCTGATCGTGCTCGGCACCTCGTCCTCCGAGAGCGCGCTGCCGTCATTGATGGAGAAGCTCGAACGGCTCGGCTGCTCGAAATCCGTGGTCGGCCTCGTGGTGCCCACGGGCTATTCGTTCAACCTCGACGGCACCAACATCTACATGACGCTGGCGACCCTGTTCATCGCGCAGGCGCTGGGCTTCGATCTCACCTTCAGCCAGCAGATCACCATCCTGATCGTGGCGATGCTGACCTCGAAGGGCGCCTCCGGCATCACCGGTGCGGGCTTCATCACCTTGGCGGCGACGCTCGCGGTGGTCGATCCGCGGCTGGTGCCGGGCATGGCGATCGTGCTCGGCATCGACAAGTTCATGAGCGAGTGCCGCGCGCTGACCAATCTGTGCGGCAACGGCGTCGCCTGCGTGATCGTCGCCTGGTGGGAGGGCGAGCTCGATCGCGACAAGCTCAACGCCAATCTCGCCAGGCAGATCGACCCGACCGACATGGAGACCGCGTTGACGACGGACTGATTTTTCGTCGACGTCAGAACCGGTCTAGCCGATACGGCGAGGTATCCACCGCGGATGCCTCGCCGTTCATCGTTTCGGCCAGCACGCGCGCGGTCGCGGGGCCGAGCGTGAAGCCCTGATGGCCGTGACCGAAATTGACCCACAGCCCGCGATGGCGCGGCACCGGCCCGAGCACCGGCAGCATGTCGGTCGTGCAGGGGCGGGTGCCGAACCACGGCTCGGGCTCGACGCGGCTGCCGATCTCGATCAGCTCGCGTGCCGCCGCTTCGGCGTAGCCGAGCTGGATCGGCGTCGCCGGTGCGTCGGGACTGGTCAGCTCCGCGCCGGTGGTGATGCGGATGCCCTTGGCCATCGGCGCCATCGCATAGCCATTCGCGGTGTCGACCAGCGGCAGGTCGAGCGAGCGGCCGCCCTGGTAGTGCATGTGGTAGCCGCGCTTGCGCACCAGCGGGATCCGGTAGCCGAACTTGCGCAGCAATTGCGGTGACCACGGCCCGAGCGTGACCACGACATGGGCGGCATCGATCCGGCCGCCACTGGTGTCGACCGACCAGCCGGACGTCGTCTCCGTCAGCGTCTGCGCATCGCCGCGCAGCAGCGTGCCGCCGAGACGCTCGAACAATCCGGCATAGGCCGAAACCAGGCCGCCGGGGTCCGACACGGTCCAGGGCCCAAGCCAGTGGATGGCGCCGGGCAGGTCGTCGCGCAGCAGCGGCTCCGCCTTGGCGAGCTCGCGGCCATCGAGCACGCGAAACGTCACGCCGAAGTCGCGCTGGTTCTCTTCGGCGACAGCGATCGCCTGCTCCAGCGCGGCCGGGTCGCGATGCAGCAGGCGATAGCCGGCGCGGCGGATCAGATTGTCGGCATGGGCGTCGCGGATCAGCGTGTCGTGCTCGGCGGTGGCGTAGGCGATCAGGCGCGCCCAGGCGAGGGTGGCTTCGCGGTGCCGCTCGGGCGTCGAGTTCCACCAGTAGCGCAGCAGCGGACCGGCGTGCTGCGGCAGCGAGGCCAGGCGATAGCGCACATCGTTGGTGCGCCCCATCGCGATCCTGGCGAGCGTGGCGGGATCGCGCGGCATCGGGTAGGGCCGCACCGCCTCGCTCTGAATGATGCCGGCATTGCCGTAGCTGGTCTCGCGGCCGGGTTCCTTGCGGTCGACGAGCGTCACCGACCAGCCGCGACGCTGCAGATGCAGCGCCGTGCTGACGCCCACCATGCCGCCGCCAAGAACGATCGCGCTTTGCATTGGGATCCGTCTCCGTCAGGCTTCGTTACGCCGGCGTCTGACGAACGGATTGCCTGTTCAATAAAAACGCCCGGCGTGAACCGGGCGTTTTGACTTGCAGGTGGCGCTAGTTGCCGCCGCCGAAGCGGCGCGACCACCAGCCCTTGCGGGCCGGAGCCTCGGCCGCACCGGCCGGTGCCGGCTCTGGAGCAGCCGCGGCCGGCTCGGGGGCAGCTTCCTCCGCCGGGCTCTGAACCAGCGCCGCTGATGCCTCGGGCAGTGGGCTCGACGCGAAGTTGACCTTTTCGCGCACCGTCGAGCGGCGGCGCTGCGCACGGTCGCCTTCGGCCGCCGTGTCCTCGCCGGCAGTCGCCGCGGCAGTTTCGGGCTCGGGTGCCGCGACCGGCTCAACAGGCGCGGCCTCGGTCGGCCGCCACTCCGGCGGCTCGGCGACCAGCTCGGGCTGCGCCAGCGCGGGAGCCGGCTCCGCATCATGGCTATCGAAATCGGCGACTGCGTCGGAGGCCTCCGACGTCGCCGCCGGGCTCAACTCATCGGAGATCGATCCAGCGAGACCGTCGTCCGGTCCGCCGCTGCCGCGCCGGCGGCGGCCGCCGCGACGTCCGCGGCGCCGCGGACGGCGATCGCCATTGCCGGCCTGGTCGTCGCGGGCAGCGCCCTGCTGCTCGTCGCCTTCGTCCTCATCGCCTTCGGCATCGGCGGCGGCAACCGCCTCGGTGCCTTCGGGCAGGACATGCATGAGATCGCCGTCCTCGCGCGGCTGCTGGGCGCCTTCACGCGCCTCGCTGCCACCGCGGCCGCGACGCCGGCGGCGCCGCTTGCGGCGCTGGCCGTCGCCTTCGCCCTCGGCGGAGCCTGCCTCATCACCGGCCGCCCGCTCGTCGGTGAGGCCCTCGGTCTCGTCGGTCTCGATCTCGGCCTCGTATTCGAACAGTTCTTCCTCGTCATCGGCCTCTTCGGCCTGGGCCGGCGCAGCGGCAGCCTGCGCAGCGAGCAGCGCCTTGGCGGCTTCGAGCGTATGCACCTGCTCGCCGCGGTCGATGATGTAGGACTGCTGGCCGTGCACTGTGGCGTCCGCGACGATCGACAGCGAAACCCGGAAGGAGTCTTCGAGATCGCGCAGATGGCCGCGCTTGTGGTTGAGCACGTACAGCGCGACGTCGGTACGGGTGCGGACCACCAGATTGTGGGTCGCGCCCTTCATCAGGATTTCCTCGATGCCGCGCAGCAGCTGCAGCGCCACCGACGAGACCGAGCGGACGTGACCGCTTCCGCCGCATTGCGGGCAGGGCTCAGTCGAGCTTTCGAGCACGCTGGCGCGGATGCGCTGGCGCGACATTTCCAAGAGGCCGAAATGCGAGATGCGGCCGACCTGGATCCGCGCACGGTCCTGGCGCAGGCAGTCGGACAGCTTGCGCTCGACCGCGCGGTTGTTGCGCTTCTCGTCCATGTCGATGAAGTCGATGACGATCAGGCCGGCGAGGTCACGCAGGCGCAATTGGCGCGCGACTTCTTCCGCCGCTTCCAGATTGGTCTTGAGCGCGGTGTCCTCGATATGGTGCTCGCGCGTGGCGCGGCCGGAGTTGACGTCGATCGAGACCAGCGCCTCGGTCTGGTTGATCACGATGTAGCCGCCGGAGCGCAGCTGCACGGTCGGCGAGAACATCGCGTCGAGCTGGCTTTCGACGCCCATGCGCGAGAACAGCGGCTGGCCGTCGCGATACTGCTTCACCGCGCGCACATTGGCCGGCATCAGCATCTTCATGAAGTCGCGCGCTTCACGGTAGCCGGCTTCGCCCGCCACCTGGATCTCGTCGATCTCCTTGTTGTAGAGGTCGCGCAGCGAGCGCTTGATCAGTGAGCCTTCCTCGTAGACCAGCGTCGGCGCCTGCGACTTCAGCGTCAGGTCGCGCACCGTTTCCCACATCCGGATCAGATATTCGAAGTCGCGCTTGATTTCCGGCTTGCTGCGGGAGGCGCCGGCGGTGCGCAGGATGATCCCCATGCCCTCGGGCACGTCGAGATCCTGCACCACTTCCTTGAGCCGCGAACGATCCTGGGCGGAGGTGATCTTGCGGCTGATGCCGCCGCCGCGCGCGGTGTTGGGCATCAGCACGGCGTAGCGGCCGGCGAGCGACAGATAGGTGGTCAGCGCGGCGCCCTTGTTGCCGCGCTCTTCCTTGACGACCTGCACCAGCATCACCTGCCGGCGCTTGATCACTTCCTGGATCTTGTACTGGCGGCGCGGACGGAACGGGCGCTCCGGAACCTCCTCGAGCACGTCGTCGCCGCCGACCGATTCGACGACGTCCTCTTCCTCGCCTTCCTCGCCGTCATCCTCTTCGTCATCTTCGCCGGCCTCGTCGCCAGGCCCGGTCTCGGGCGCGACCACCTCGGCGAGCGCGCCGTATTCGGCGACCGCGTGCTCATCGGCGGCGGCGTGAACCTCGTCGGAAGCCACATGCGGCGCGTCGTCGGCATGCGCGGCGTTTTCCTCGATCTGCTCCTCATGGACCCGCTCGGGCTCATGATTGACCTCGACCGTCTCGACGGTCTCGGGCGCGGCCGACGCGGCGGAGGCTTCGACGACCGCAACGACGGGGTCGGACGGGGCGTCGGCAGCCGCCGCCTCGCTCACTTCGGGAGCGTGGTCGTGATCATGCGCATGATCGTGGTGGTCGTCGTGACCATGATCGTCGTGGTCATGATCATCCTGGCCATGATCATGGTGATGCTCATGGTCCTCGTGATGCGCATGATCATGCGCCTCATGCTCATGGCCTTCGTGGGCGATCACGCCGTGATCGTGGTGCCCGGCGTCATGTTCATGATGCTCGGCATCGACGGGATGTTCGTGAGCCTCGATGGTGGGCAACGCCTGCGTGTCGTTCGCACCCTCGATCACCTCGCTCTGGACGCGCTCGCCATGGCCGCGGCGACGGGCATTGCGATGGCGCGACCGGCGGCGATGGCCGCGGTTCTCGTGCTCTTCCTCGGCCTCGCGATGGGCGCGCTCGTCGGCTTCGATCAGCGCCTGACGGTCGGCGACCGGGATCTGGTAATAGTCGGGATGGATTTCGCTGAAGGCCAGGAAGCCGTGCCGGTTGCCGCCATACTCGATGAAGGCGGCCTGCAGCGACGGCTCTACGCGCGTAACCTTGGCGAGATAAATGTTGCCGCGCAGCTGTTTGCGCTGGGCGGTCTCGAAATCAAACTCTTCGACGCGATTGCCACGGACCACAACGACCCGGGTCTCTTCCGGGTGGGTGGCATCGATCAACATCTTGTTGGGCATTTTGGAGCTCTTGACGGCGGCGGGCGCGGATCATGGCGCGCGCAAACTGCGCCGCCCGGTGACGCGACGGTCCACCTGATTCGGGGGTGAGGGGAAGGCCGAAACGCATCTCGCGGCGCAGCGCCGGACGGGAACTCACCGGGATGATGCGACGGGCGAAGTTTTCACCTCGCGTCAGCGCGATCATTCGGGGGATCCTGGTCGGCAATACAGTCTGGCGCATTAAGCGTCGGCCCGTCTAAACATGTTGGCGGCGAAAATTACCGCCGTATCTTTTGCTGAAAGCCCCGCCTGGCGCCGAAGCGCCCGCCGGCCATCGCATATCGAGGCCCCAAGGGACCGGATAATCGGTTATGCCATGTCTCAAACCGTCCCTCTGGCGAGGGAGTGTGCCTGGGACCGGACGCCGCTCGGGCTTGAATCCGCCACTCCGTGTCAGCCGCGCGCGGCGCTGGCTGGGGAGGGACCGGAAAAACACGGCGGGATCTTCGATCTGGAAGGTTCCACCGCTGCACCGGGAGGCTGAACGCGACACAACCGGGAGTACTAGCCGTCAGCACCCCGTACATACGTGGATTGACCGCCGCGTGCAAGGGAAGCGTCACGCCGCCGCAACACTCGGTTCTTTTCGCTGGAGGGTCATTAGGGGGCGATTAACCGTGTGGTTCTAATGCGGTAAGAAGCAGCTGGGAGGCTACGAATCGGGTGGCGAACCGCGCAAAACACCTTGTTTTTCTGGGATGCGGGCTATTGTGCGCCGCAACATCGGTGTTTGCCATTGCCGGCGCCCCGAGCGCCGCCGAGGGACCGCAGAACGGCCCGCCTGCGCCGGCCGCGAGCGCTCCGAATTTCCCGGTCGCATCTGG
Organism: Bradyrhizobium sp. UFLA01-814; assembly: GCF_046718885.1. Taxonomy (NCBI): domain Bacteria; kingdom Pseudomonadati; phylum Pseudomonadota; class Alphaproteobacteria; order Hyphomicrobiales; family Nitrobacteraceae; genus Bradyrhizobium; species Bradyrhizobium sp. UFLA01-814. Next base: position 14,554 of record NZ_JAQOSR010000156.1, read on the forward strand.
CGCCAGGCTCGCCGGCGACGCCAAGCAGACCCGATTCATCCTCGACCTCGACCGCAAGATCGAATTTCGCGCCTTCCCGCTGGCCGACCCTTACCGCGTCGTGGTCGATATCCCGCAGGTCGATTTCCAACTCGCGGCCGGCACCGGCTCGGCGGGGCGGGGCCTGGTGAAGGCGTTCCGCTATGGTCTCGTGATGCCCGGCGGCTCGCGGATCGTGTTCGACCTGACCGGACCGGTGAAGATCGCCAATTCCTACGTGCTCGACGCCGCCAACGGCCAGCCGCCCCGGCTGGTGCTGGATTTCGAGGAGGTCGACCGCACCAGCTTCGTGCAGTCACTGGCGCCCGTGAGCCGGCCCGAATCGAAACCGGCGATTTCCGAATCCACCACCGCGACCATTCCGGCCGTCACCTCGGCGGCGCTGCCGCCGGTCGCGGTCACCGACGCGCGCCCGCTGATCGTGATCGATCCCGGTCACGGCGGCATCGACAACGGCACGCAATCCGGCGACCAGACCGAGAAGAACCTGGTGCTGGGCTTTGGCCTTGCCCTGCGCGACCGGGTCGAGAAGTCGGGCAAGTATCGTGTGGTCATGACGAGGTCCGACGACACCTTCATCCCGCTCAACGACCGGGTGAAGGTCGCGCGCTCCCAGTCGGCGGCGCTGTTCGTCTCGATCCACGCCGACGCCCTGCCGCGCCGCGAGGGCGATGCCCAGGGCGCCACGATCTACACGGTGTCGGACAAGGCCTCCGACGCCGAGGCCGAACGGCTGGCGGAGGCGGAAAACAAGGCCGACGCCATCGCCGGTGTGAACCTGACCGACGAGCCGACCGAGGTCGCCGACATCCTGATCGACCTCGCGCAGCGCGAAACCAAGACATTCTCCAATCGCTTCGCCCGTCTTCTGATGGACGAGATGAAGACCACGGTGCGGATGCACAAGCATCCGCTCAAATCGGCCGGCTTCCGGGTGCTGAAGGCGCCCGACGTGCCGTCCGTGCTGGTCGAGATCGGCTACGTCTCCAACAAGGGGGACCTCGAGCACCTGGTCTCGGAGAGCTGGCGGAACAAGGCGGTCGGCTCGATGGTGCAGGCGATCGACACGTTCTTCGCCAAACGGCTGGCAACTGCCGGGTCGGCAAAGTGAAATCGGCCCGCTGAAAAGCCGGGGCCGTTGCGCCGAAGCCCTAGTTTGGCCACAGCCGCGACGGTATAGACAATGGACCGCAGGTCCGCAGAATCGACCACATTGTCCGGCGGCTCTTGTATATTCGCGTGCGCAAGGTGGCTCGCTGGGCCCAAGCTTCGTTGTGTGAGGCTTTCGCACTTTTGGACAGGCGCTTCTGACGACTGAGCGCCGGAGGGTAGGAACGGAACGTCGATAATGCGCCTGCTCGTGCGGTTTATGGGTTTCTTGTTCGCCGCCGGAACCGTCGTGTTCCTGGTCGGTGTCGCCGCCGTCGCTGGCGCCATCTGGCATTTCTCCAAGGATCTGCCCGACTACTCGCAGCTGCAGGACTATGAGCCGCCGGTGATGACCCGCGTGCATGCCGCCGACGGCGCGCTGCTTGGCGAATACTCCAAGGAGCGCCGGCTCTATCTGCCGATCCAGGCGGTGCCGAAACTCGTGATCAACGCCTTCCTCGCTGCCGAAGACAAGAACTTCTACGAGCACGGCGGCATCGACTATCAAGGCATGGCGCGCGCTGCGATCCTTTATGCGCAGAACTACGGCTCGAACCGTCGCCCGCAGGGCGCCTCGACCATCACCCAGCAGGTCGCGAAAAACTTCCTGCTCACCAACGAGGTCTCGTTCAGCCGCAAGATCAAGGAAGCGTTGCTGGCGATGCGCATCGAGCGCGCCTATTCCAAGGACCGCATCCTCGAGCTCTATCTGAACGAAATCTATCTCGGCCTCGGCGCCTACGGCATCGCGGCGGCGTCGCTGGTCTATTTCGACAAGTCGGTCAACGAGCTGACGATCGCGGAAGCGTCCTATCTCGCGGCGCTGCCGAAAGCGCCGGCGGCGCTGCATCCGGTGCGCAACCGTGACCGCGCGATCGAGCGCCGCAATTATGTGATCGATCGTCTGCTGGAGAACGGCTGGATCAAGCAGGCCGACGCCGACAAGGCGCGCAAGGACCCGCTCAACGTCACCAGCCGCTCGAACGGCGCGCACATCTTCGCGGGCGAATATTTCGCCGAGGAAGTCCGCCGCGACATCTTCGAGCGCTACGGCGAAAAGAAGCTCTACGAGGGCGGCCTGTCGGTGCGCACCACGCTCGATCCCAAGATCCAGGTGATGGCGCGCAAGACCATGGTCGCGGGTCTCGTCAATTACGACGAGGCGCAAGGTTGGCGCGGGGCGCTGCACAAGCTCGACATTTCCGGTGACTGGGGCGTCAAGCTTGCCGACGTGAAATCTCTGTCCGACATCTCGCCGTGGCGGATGGCTGTCGTGCTCGAGACCAGCGATCAGTCGGCGCGGATCGGCTTCCAGCCGGGCCGCGAGCTCGGCGGCGCAGTCAGCAAGGAACGGCAGACCGGCATCATCACGATGGACGGCGTGCGCTGGGCCAAGACCAGGGGCAAAGCGCCGAGCGCCGTTTCGCAGGTGCTGCAGCCGGGTGACGTGATCTACGCCGATCCGCTGGTGACCAAGGACGGCAACGCGGTCGAAGGTCAGTATCGCCTGCGGCAATTGCCTGAAGTGTCCGGCGCCATGGTGGCGATGGATCCGTGGACCGGCCGCGTGCTCGCGATGGTCGGCGGCTTCTCGTTCGACCAGAGCCAGTTCAACCGCGCGACGCAGGCCTACCGGCAGCCCGGCTCGTCGTTCAAGCCGATCGTGTACTCGTCGGCGCTGGACAACGGCTATACGCCGTCGACCACCGTGATCGACGCGCCGATCGAGATCGATCAAGGGCAGGGCGCTGGCGTGTGGCGTCCGGAAAACTACTCGACCGGCAAATATTACGGCCCGACCACGCTGCGCAACGCGTTGCAGCGCTCGCTCAACACCGTGACGGTGCGCCTCGCGCAGGACATCGGCATGCCGTTGGTCGGCGAATACGCCAAGCGCTTCGGCGTCTATGACGAATTGCCGAACTATCTGTCGTATGCGCTGGGTGCCGGTGAAACGACCGTGATGCGCATGGTCACGGCCTATTCGATGTTCGCCAATGGCGGCCGCCGGGTGAAGCCGACGCTGATCGATCGCATCCAGGATCGCTACGGCCATACCATCTTCAAGCACGACACCCGCGAATGCCGCGGCTGCGACGCGCCCGGGGGCTGGAAGAGCCAGCCGGAGCCGCAGCTCGTCGACCGCCGCGAGCAGGTGCTCGATCCGATGACCGCCTACCAGATCACCGAGATGATGGAAGGCGTGGTCCAGCGCGGCACCGCGACCGTCGTGAAGGAAGTCGGCAAGCCGATCGCCGGCAAGACCGGCACCACCAACGACGAGAAGGACGTCTGGTTCGTCGGCTTCTCGCCCGATCTCGCAGTCGGCGTCTACATGGGCTACGACAAGCCGCGCAATCTCGGCCGCGCCGCCACCGGCGGCCATGTCGCAGCGCCGATCGCCCGCGACTTCCTCAAGCTTGCGCTCGCCGACAAACCGCCGACGCCGTTCAAGGTTCCGGCTGGCATCAAGCTGATCCGCGTCGACGCCAAGACCGGCATGCGCGCCGGTCCCGGTGACGGTGGCAACACCATCCTCGAAGCCTTCAAGCCGGGCACCGCGCCGCCGGAGAACTATTCGGTCATCGGCGTCGCCGATGCCGATGGACGCGGCCCGGCGCCTGGCCAGCAGCCGTCGCAGAATGGGGCCCAGCCGGATGGCGGCTTCTTCATGCGCCCGGGAACCGGGGGGCTCTACTAGCGGCCTGTCCGGCCAAATCGCCGGGATAGTGCGGCCAAGCCGATTGCGCTTTGCCGCGCCGGTCGCTACATCCCCCGGAACCTTTTTAGCCAACACCTGAAAGACCATGCGCGCGGAAATCGAACGCCTTGTTGAAGAGATCAAGCAGTCAGTCGGGCTGCTGAGGAGGCATCTTTGACGTCGAACAATCGACGGCACGCCTCGCTGAGCTGAACAAGCTCGCAGAAGACTCCAATCTCTGGACCGATCCCCAGAAGGCCCAGCGGCTGATGCAGGAGCGCACCTCATTGGAGGACGCGCTCTCGGGCATCGGCAAGGTCGAGCGCGAGCTCGAGGACAATATCGGCATGATCGAGCTCGGCGAGGCCGAGAACGATGAGGGCGTGGTCACTGAGGCCGAGAAGGCGCTCAAGGACCTCAAGAAGGAGGTCGCCCGGCGCGAGCTGGAGGCGCTGCTGTCGGGCGAGGCCGACAAGTTCGATTCCTATCTCGAAGTCCATGCCGGCGCCGGCGGCACCGAGAGCCAGGACTGGGCGCAGATGCTGCTGCGCATGTACACGCGCTGGGCGGAGAAGCACGGCTTCAAGATCGAGTTCCTCGAAGAGTCCCAGGGTGAAGAGGCCGGCATCAAGTCCGCCACCATCCAGATCAGTGGCCACAATGCCTATGGCTGGCTGAAGACCGAGGCCGGCGTGCATCGCCTGGTGCGCATCTCGCCGTTCGATTCCAACGCGCGGCGGCACACCTCGTTCTCGTCGGTGCAGATCTTCCCCGTGATTGATGACAGCATCAAGATCGAGATCAAGGAATCGGATGTTCGCACCGACACCATGCGGTCGGGCGGCGCCGGCGGTCAGCACGTCAACAAGACCGAGTCGGCAGTGCGCCTGACGCACATCCCGACCGGCATCGCGGTGGTCTGCCAGGCCGGCCGCTCCCAGCACAAGAACCGGGCGCAGGCCTGGGACATGCTGCGCGCGCGGCTCTACGAGATCGAGCTGAAGAAGCGCGAGGAGCAGGCCGCCGCCGATCAGGCCGCCAAGACCGATATCGGCTGGGGTCACCAGATCCGCTCCTACGTGTTGCAGCCCTATCAGATGGTGAAGGACCTGCGCACCGGTGTGCAGACCTCCGACACGTCGGGGGTGCTCGATGGCGACCTCGATGAATTCATGGCGGCGACCTTGGCGCAGCGTGCCTTCGGCACCGGGCCCGGCTCCGTCGAGGATGTGGATTAGCCCATGCCGCGCGTCGCTTTCATCGGATTGGGACGCATGGGCCAGGGCATGGCCGGCCGTTACCTCGATGCCGGCTTCACGGTCGCGGTGTGGAACCGCAGCAAGGCCAAGGCCGCGGACCTGATCGCTCGCGGCGCGCTGTGGGCGACCTCGCCGGAGGATGCCGCGATCGACGCCGATGCTGTCGTGACCATGGTCGCCGACGACGAGGCCTCACGCGCGGTCTGGCTGACCAGGGACGGCGCTGCCGCCAACATGAAGGCCGGTACCCTCGCGATCGAATGCTCCACGGTCTCGTACCAGCACACGCTCGAGATGGCGCGCGAGCTCAACAGCCGCAGCTTGATCTACATCGATTGTCCGGTCACGGGCCTGCCGGAGGCGGCGGCCGCCGGCAAGCTGACGCTGCTGGTGGGCGCTGATCCGGCCGATCTCGAGCGCGCGCAGCCTTATCTCGCGCCGATCGGCAGCACGATCCGGCACTTCGGCCCGGTCGGCACCGGCACCGTGTTCAAGCTGATCAACAACCTGATCGGCGCGGTGCAGATCGCAAGCCTCGCCGAGGGCGTTGCGATCGCCGAACAGGCGGGCCTCGACATGCAATTGGTGGCCGAGGCGCTGGCGACCGGCGCGGTGGCAAGCCCGCAGGTGATCCGCCACAGCAAGCGAATGATCGACCGCAACTTCTCCGGCGCATCGTTCACCGCGGCGCTGCGCCACAAGGATGCCGATTACGCCGTGCGGCTCGCCGAGACCTTGCTGCCCGGCGTGCCCGTCAGCCGCGCCGCGCTCGCCGCCTACGACAAGGCGAAGGCTCATGCGCCCGACGCCGACGAGGGCCAGATGATCGAGATCGTCTCGCGGCCGAAATAGGCGGGGCCGCCGTTCACGGAAATCGGGTGGGAATATTCGCGGCGCCGCGCTAATCACCTGTCCGACCGCAGGTGAGCGCCTGATATGCCTTCCGCCGACAACCGCATCGATCGTCGCGACTGGGGGCTGCTCGTCCTGCTGTCGGTACTCTGGGGCGGCTCGTTCTTCTTCAACGGCGTGATCCTGCGCGAACTGCCGCCGCTGACCCTGGTGCTGCTGCGCGTCGTGCTCGGCACGATCATCCTGCTGCCGCTGCTGCGGGCCGCCAGAATCGAATTCCCGCGCGACCTGTCCGGCTGGGCGCCGTTCGTCGCGATGGGGCTGTTCAACAATGTGCTGCCGTTTGCGCTGATCGTGTTCGGGCAGACCTATATTCCGAGCGGGCTGGCCTCGATCCTCAACGCGACGACGCCGCTGTTCGCGGTGGTCGTGATGGCGGCGGCCGGCGAGGAGCGGCTGCAGGCGCGCCGCGTGGCGGGCGTCCTGGTCGGGCTGATCGGGGTTGCGATCCTGCACGGGGATGCGCTCGGCTTCGAGAGCCGGCAAGGCATCGGCATCCTGTTGTGCCTCGCCGGCGCCTTCAGCTACGGCATCGCGGCGCTGGTCGGGCGGCGGCTGCCGCAGCGGGTGCCGCCGCTGGGGACGGCGACGTTCCAGATGATCGCCTCGGCGGTGCTGATGGCGCCCATCGCCGCCGTCGTCGATCGGCCGTGGCTGCTGCCGATGCCGCATCCGGCGACATGGCTCGCCGTGCTCGGGCTCGCGGCGCTGTCGACGGCGCTGGCCTATATCGTGTTCTTTCAGATCCTGCGGCGTTCCGGCGCGACCAATGTGATGATGGTGACGCTGCTGATTCCGGTCACCGCGATGCTGCTCGGATATCTCGTGCTCGGCGAGCCGATCGCGCTGCGCGAGGTGATCGGCGCGCTGGTGATCGCGAGCGCGCTGCTGCTGATCGACGGCCGCGTGCTGGCCTGGTTCAGCCGCGCGCCTGCTTCCACGCCGCATACCATCCGCTGAAGCGTCCGCTGTCGCGCTCGCCGCCGTGCCAGGCTGCATAGGCGGTGCCGTCGTCGGCGACCAGCACCACGGCATCGAGTCCCTTGGAGCGGCGCAGCGTGTCCATCGCCTGCGCCGGCGTCTGCGCGATCGGACCTGCGACATTGAACGAGGTGTTGACCGACATCTCGACGCCAATGTGGCGGCCGAGCGCCTTCAGATAGGCATGGGTGAGCGGATCGTCCGCCTCGCGCACGATCTGGATGCGGCCGGTGCCGTCGGCATGCACCACCGCCGGAATCTTCGCGCGCGCCTCGGGCTTTGAATGCGCCGTGAGCACCATGTAGTTATAGGCGTTGTAGTCGGCGTCGGACGCGCCGTCTTCGAGCTCGAAATAGTCGCGCGCGGCCTCTAGCGTCGCCATCGGCGCCAGCG
>NZ_JAQOSR010000157.1:0-21903 GCF_046718885.1 Bradyrhizobium sp. UFLA01-814
TCAAGCGCCAAGGACCCAACGGCTTCCCGCCCACCCACATCCTGACAGACTTCCAAGACACAGGGACCCATAACCACAGGGTGAAATTGCTGCGCGACGCTGTGGCCCCAGCGAACTCCCACATGCAAAGCGGTGGTTATGGGTCCCTGCTTCCGCAGGGACGACACCGGAGATGAGGCGCCGTCCTGATTCGATTATCAAACAGCCGAGGGGAGAACACACGCTCGCATCCTCGCGACGCCACCGCGCCCGAGTCATGCGATCAGCGCACGCCGTCGCACGCGCCGCCAGGTGATTTGGGGACAACAGCTGCCCTTGCTTTCATGTCCGCGAAATCTCGCGAACCTTAAATCACCATCCAGTGAATCGGGTTGCCTCCCCAATCACGATCACACCCCCTCTCGCCCCTTCCAGGAATAACCCATCCCCCGCCTCGCTCGCGTCATGACGGACGCGTGCGAACGCGCGTCCGGCGATAACAAGAACAAGCAGGATGGGTTTGATGACGGGTTTGGATGGGACGCACGCGGCGTCGGTGGTGGCGCTGCATTGCTCACTGGGGTCGGGACGGCAATGGACCAAGCTTGCGGCCGCGCTCGGCGGCGACAGGTTCATGGCGCCGGATATTTCCGGCTATGGCGTTGCCGCCTGCGGGCGCGACTGGCCGCGGACGCTGGATGGCGAGATCGCGCGGCTCGAGCCCTGGCTCGCCAAGGCCGACGGGCCGATCCATCTGATCGGGCATTCCTATGGCGGGGCGATCGCGTTTCGGCTGGCGACCACGTCGCCTTATGCGCAGCACGTTCGCAGCCTGACGCTGATCGAGCCGGTGCTTCCCACGTTGCTTCGCGATACGCCCGCCGACGCGCGGCTGTATGATCGCTTCGCGCGGATCGCGCAGGTCGTCTCAAAGGACATTGTCGACGGCGCGGTGCTGGAGGCGGTCGAGGCGTTTACCGCGTTCTGGGCCGGCTCCGGCCCGCGCGAGCAGTTCTCGCCGAGCGGCCGGCTGCGGATGATCGAGCAGGCCGAAAAGCTGCCTTGCGATTTCAACGCCGCGCTCGATCTTGACGGGGCGGCGGAAGCCGCGCGTGCGTTGAAGGTGCCGACGCTGCTGCTGTCGGGCGGGCTGTCGCCCTATGTGACGCAGCGCATTGTTGCAAAACTCGCCGCGCTGATCGATGGCGCCGAGCTGCGGCATCTGCCGGCCGCCGGCCACATGCTGCCGGTGACGCATGCCGATCGGGTCAACCCGGAAATCCTGCGGCACATCTGGCGCGCCCAGGAGCTGGCGAATTTGGAGCTGGCGAAGCTGGAGCTGGCGGCGGATACCGGGCCGGCCGACGCGGCGCAGCCGGCTGGCTCGGCCAGGCGGCATCTGGTATTCAGGAGGCCCTCATTTTGGGAATAGTTTGCCGATGATTTTGCCTCGCACGCGCGCCTCAGCCCTCGCCGCCTCCGCGCTGCTCGCGCTCGCGGCCTCTCCTGCATCTGCCGCGGGCGAGGCCGACGCCGTGCCGAAGGGCGCGGCGGTGACGGTGTTGAAGGCCGCAAAGTTCTGCTTCGGCAATATCGTCGAGGTCTCCGGCATCGTGCTGCCGCGCGATGAGCAGCAGATCCGGCCCGAGCGGTTCGGCTTGAAGGTGGCGGAGGTGTTGGTCGATCCCGGCGACACCGTCACCGCCGGCCAGGTGCTGGCGAAGCTGACCGACGGCGCCAACTCGGTCAACGTCACGGCGCCGGTGGCGGGCACGATCTCGGCGTCGTCGGCGATCGTCGGCGCGCCGGCATCGGGCAAGGACGCGCTGTTCTCGATCATCGCCAAGAGCGAGTACGATCTGGTCGGCATGGTGCCGACCCGCGACATCGCCAAGTTGAAGACCGAGCAGACGGCGCAGCTCAAGATCCTCGGCGCCGGCGATCTCGACGGCAAGGTGCGGCGGATCGCGCCGACCGTCGAGCCGAACAGCCAGCTCGGCCAGGTGTTCATCGGCATCGGCGCGAACAAGCGGCTGCTGGTGAATTCGTCCGGCCGCGCCCAGATCAAGACCGGGCAAAGCTGCGGCGTCGCGGTGCCGCTGACCGCGATCCTCTATTCCACCGCCGGCACCGTGGTGCAGGTGGTGCGCGGCGGCCGCGTCGAGACGCGGCGGGTCGAGACCGGATTGATGTCGGCGGGACAGGTCGAGATCCGCGACGGCATCCAGGAAGGCGACATCGTCGTCGCCCGCGCCGGCGCGCTGCTGCGCGAGGGCGATCCGGTGCGGCCGGTGGGTGCGAGCGCGGATGCGAAGTAGGTGCGTAGGCGACGCCACACTGACAGTGTCGTCCCGGGCAAGCGAAGCGCGACCCGGGACCCATAACCACCAATGTGAATTGTCTGAAGAGCTGTGGCCACAGCGCGCTTCAACAATGCGGCCCTGTGGTTATGGGTCCCGGCTTTCGCCGGGACGACGTGGGGAAAGAGCTAGGCTCAGCCGCCGAGCTTGATGTCTTCCAGCAGCGAGGACGACACGCTCGGCACCTGCTCGCCTTCGCTGGCGCGCGAGATCGCGACGCGGGTCTTGTTGAAGGCGGTTTCGGCGCCGGCCTGGGCGTTGAGGTTGTTGAGCAGCTCGGAGACCAGCACGCTGTTCGGCGCCTTGCTGTCGTCGGCGACCTTGCCCGGCGTCGCCGAGCTCAGCACGATGGTGTTCTCCGGCGGGCTGATCGGCGCGAGACCGTGCGAGAACGCGCGGAAGCGGCGCTCATAGGGATTGCGGCGCGAGGCGTCGAGCACGACGAGCTTGGCCTTGGCGCCGCGCTCCTTCATCGCATCGAGCACGGACTCGACGCTGACGCCGGTGCGCTTGACGTCGGCTTCCTTCCAGATCGTGGCGTCGACCGGGATCATGTAACTCTCGCGGCCGACCTGCACGCCGTAGCCGCCGAAGAACAGCAACACGACGGTGTCGGGGCGGATCTTGGCCTTCATGCGCTCGACCGCGCGGAACATGTCGTCCTTGGTCGCATCCTCGACCACGTCGACGTCAAAGCCCTCGCGGCGCAGCGCCGTCGACAAGGTGCGGGCATCGTTGATCGGCTGGGCCAGCGGCGCCGCGGCGTCCGGGTAGTGGCCGTTGCCGATGATCAGCGCGAGACGGGAGGTGCCGGTCGGAATGCTGCCGGTCTGCTCTGAGGTGACGGCTCCGACCGCCCCCTTGGCGACATCGAGCGTCCGCTTGTTGAGCGCGGCATGGGCGCCAATCGCCAGCGACACCGTGCCGGCCACCGCCACGCAGACGGCGATGGTGCGGCGGGAAATGCGAAGCTGCCTAAGGTCCATAGCGTTCCTAAGTCCCAATTCTTATCCCGATGGCGCTCAAGCGAAGATCGCGCCAGTTAGTCGCGTCAAAGACGTTCAGGTTTAATGGGGTTGAGGTGTGTGTGCCGTTGAATTGAACTCAATTTGCGGCGCCGCAACAAACGCTCCTTTAACCCGGACGGCCGCTCGGGGCAACCCGAATTGCCGCATGCTGCCGCCCGGCAGAGGCCATTGACGCCGTTAAAATCCCGTTACGTGATCTTAGTCACATTTGTGTTTTGTAGGGATTCATGTAGCTTTCCAAAGGCTTGCGAGTTTGGGGCAGAGCGACTGGAAACACCGTCGGGCGGCGGCGTTAACCGGTTCCTCGGGAAAGGGGATTCTTTGAGCTTCTTGGGCCTTCACGAGATCGCAGGCGCGGTGTGCCGGTCGCTGACCGTCAAGAAGGACGGCCCGTCGCTGTACGAGGTCTGCGACCCCGTGCTGCAGGCCTATCGCGGCGGCGATGCCCATCTCGGCAAATTCTACCGGACCGCACTCGGCAACCCGCCACTGCGCGCGCTGCTCCGCCGCACCGGCCTGCCCGCGCTCAACGATCCCGACCGCCTCGCCGGCCTGCGCGCGGCGCTCACCGCGGCGCGCGACGTCGCGGCGCCGGACTGGGCCGCGATCGGCACGCCCGTCGCAGCGTTGATGGACGGTATCGGCGTGCGCCACCCAGCCCCGCCGCCCGCGACCGCACCTAGCCGCCCGCCGGAGATCGCCGAGATCGACCGCGTGATCCGCCTGACCGGCGCGCATCTGTTGCGCTCGTTCGGCAGGAACGGCTTCATCCCGACCTATGCCGCCTTCAATTTGATCGGCGACCCCGACGTCGGCGGGCGCGAGTTGCTGATGGCGCTGACCGGGCTGAACGCACGCGGCTACAAGAACTCGACCTTGCTGTTCAATCTGGCGCGCATCTTCATCGCGCATTCGCCGGCGCGCGCGCTGATCAACCCGGCCTGGCGCGGCATCGCCGAGCCGATGTGGGAGCCGGTGCAGATCCGCCACCGCTCGGCCTATTACGATGCCTTCTTCACCGAGGCGCTGCTCGGCTTCGTCGAGACGGGGCTCGCCGCGCCGGATGAAGCGAGCGCTGCGCGGCGCGCGATCGCCGACATGGTGGACTTTTGCCTCAAGACCAGCGCCGAGGAGGTGCCGTCGCATGACGGCTCGACGGTGAAGGTCATCACCGCGTTGGCGCCGGGGAGGCATCCGCGCTTCTCGCGCTTCTTCGCCCAGATCAAGCAGGATCTCGGCTTCGGCATCTATGTGCCGGACTGCGACACCACGGCGTGCTCGTTCTCGGCCGCGACCCAGGCCGGCTCCGACGATCCGATCTTGCAGCAGCCGCTGCTCGACTTCTACCGCGGCTACCAGGTGCGATCAGGCGCCAACGAGCCGCGCGTCACCGTGCCACTCAACGACAACATCGACTACGAGGGCGGCGTCGTCACCTGGATCGACAACCTCGCCGGCGAGCGGCCCTACGGCAACGACCTCGATCCGACGCTGAATCTCGACATCCTCGAGGTCTCGTTCCGCAACCTCGCCCGCTGGCAGATCATCGAAACGCCGCAGCGGCTGGAGACGGTGCATCGCATCATCGCCTTCCAGAAGAATCTGGTCGAAAGCGGCGCGTTCAAAAATCCGCGCTCGCACATCTATTATCTGCCCGAGCTCTATTCGGCCTATTTCGGCCGCTGCTATGCCGCCTTCGTCGCGCTGCCGCTGGCGGCGCAGCGCATCATCGATCCCGGCAACGTGTTCGCACTGATCCGCGCCCGCGTGCTCGGCTATGTCACGCACGAGCTGATCGCCCACGAGATGAACCCGTTCGACGCCGCGCTGGCGCTGATGGCGCTGGCGCATCTCGGCGCCGAGGTCTCGACCTTCACGCCGGCGCTGCACTGCATCGTGCAGGGCCTCGGCGAGGGCGGCCGCAAGGGGCCCTACCGGGCCTATGAGTGGAATAAGATGAAGACGCCGACCCGCATCCTGGTCGGCGGGCCGGAGGTGACCTCGGCTTTCGTGCTGATGGCGCTTGCGCTGGCGAAGCGACGAATGGCCGCGGTGTAGGTGTAGGATGGGTAGAGCGCAGCGAAACCCATCAATATTGTCCGCGTCGTGAGATGATGGGTTTCGCTACGCTCTACCCATCCTACGAACCGACGAAGACGAACGGCGCATTGATAGCCGGATGACGCGAAGTTGAAACTGGCGGAAACGCAACAGCACTGGCACGGTTGCCCAATTGCCCGCACAATCGTTGGGCACTGACCACTGCACGCCAAAAGCCATTTGAACGATAAGAACCTGGCCGGGAACGCCGATGTTCAAGACGCTGCTCACCGCGGGCCTGCTGCTCTCGCTGCCGACGCTGGCTGCCGCCGCCGACATCACCGGCGTGCCGAAGATCCGCGACGGCGACCAGCTCATGATCGGCAGCGTCCGCATCCGGCTCGCAGGCATCGACGCGCCGTCGACCGACCAGCTCTGCCTCAACACCAAGGGCGAGCGCTGGACCTGCGGCGTCGCCGCGCGCGACGAGCTGATCAAGCATGCCGGCAGCAAGAGCTGGACCTGCCACGCCCGCTCGGTCGATCGCCGCGGCCGCACCATCGCGCGCTGCGAGGTCGACGGCGAGGACATCCAGAAATGGCTGGTCGCGAGCGGCTGGGCGCTGGCCTACACCCGCGCCTCGCATGACTACGAAGCCGACGAGAAGGCCGCGCGTGAGGCAAAAGCCGGGATGTGGCAGGGCGCCTTCATCGCGCCGTGGGACTGGCGGGTGCGCAACAAGAAGACCACCGTGCTCGGCGCGGTGAAGCCGCCGGATGGCGCCAACGCGATCCTGCTCGCCTCGGCCTCCGGCCCGGTGGCGCCCTCGCCCGACTGCACCATCAAGGGCAACGTCAACCGCTCCGGCGAATGCATCTTTCACCAGCAGACCAGCCGCTGGTACGCCAAGATCGAAATGAAGATCAGCAAGGGCACGCGCTGGTTCTGCTCGGTCGAGGAGGCCGAGGCCGCCGGCTGCCGCGAGACGCGGCGCTGACACCTGATGGAATGAGATTGACGTGCAGCCGCCACGGCAGTCTGCTCCCTCTCCCGCTTGCGGGGGAGGGCTGGGGTGGGGGTCTCGCCACGAATCATATTCCGGAGATAACCCCCACCCGGATCGCATCTTCGATGCGATCCGACCTCCCCCGCAAGCGCGAGAGGTGAAGGGAACGCGATGACCGATACCGGGGTCAATCAGCAGAAGCCACGCCGGCGCAGCCGCCTCCGGCAAGCGCAGATGTCATTGCTGTTCGTCCTGGCGATCTACCTGATCGCGGCCTATCTGCTGCTGCCGGCGCTGTGGACGCATTACGAGCATCAGAAGGGTCTCGCCAATCTGCCGATGGTGACGCGTACCGCGCAGGGCATTCCCGGCGATCCGATGAATGTCGGGCTGATCGGCGACAAGAGGGACGTGGTCTGCGCGATGCACGAGGCGGGCTGGTTTCCGGCCGATCCGGTGACGCTGAAATCGTCGATCGAGATCGTGGGCAGCGTGCTGCTCGATCGTCCCTACAAGGATGCGCCGGTGAGCAACCTGTTCTATCTCGACCGCCGCGAGGATCTTGCCTTCGAGCGGCCCGTCGGATCGAGCGCGGATCGCCGCAACCATGTCCGGTTCTGGAGGGTGCTCGATCAGGGCGAGGAGAAGCGTCCGGTGTGGCTGGGCGCTGCGACGCTCGACCGCAGCGTCGGCATCAGCCACTACACCGGCGCGGTGACGCATCACATCGCGGCCGATCTCGACGCCGAACGCGCGCTGCTCGCCACGGACCTCGAGTCCGCCGGCATGGCCACCGCGAAATATCAGGTGACCGGCATCGGCCCGACCTTCAACGGCCGCAATGGCGGCGGCGATCCCTATTACACCGACGGCGAAATCTGGGTGCTGCGGCTGGTCGAGGCCTGCCGCAAGAACCACGGCACCGTCGAGCAGCTCCCGAGCCCCGCCGCGACCGAGTTCAAGGACCAGGTCTGGCGCGCGGTCGTCGAAGCGATCGGCAAATAGGGGCTAAATCGTGATGAGACGGGGTTGAGTCGCCATCGCGCATTAGCTCATTGTTGAGCATGATCTCCGCGCAAACGCCATGCGTTTGTCGCGGGGGAAAACCGCTTCGCACTTTTCCGGATCATGCTGCCCCGCGGTTTTGGAAACGCTGGATTGCTTCGTCCTGCTCGCAATCGAAGCCGCGATGGAATATTCTCTGCGCCTGATCCCTCACACGCATGATTTGCGCGCTTTATCCAAAAGGAACAGGACGATGACCGTTCGCGCGGGCCGGGAATTTCTGGCCATCCCCGGGCCCACCACGATGCCCGATCAGGTGCTGCAGGCCATGCACCGCCCGGCGCTCGACATCTACTCCAACGAGATGGTCGAACTGACTGAGAGCCTGCTGCGCGACCTCTCGAGGCTGTTCGCCACCCAGGGCAAGTCCTACATCTACATCTCAAACGGCCACGGCGCCTGGGAGGCGACGCTCTCCAACGTGCTGTCGCGCGGCGACAAGGTGCTGGTGCTGGAGAGCGGGCGCTTCGCGATCGGCTGGGGCCAGGCCGCGGCCGCGATGGGCGCCGAGGTCGAGGTGCTGAAGGGCGACTGGCGCCGGGCGATCCGTCCGGCCGAGGTCGAGGAGCGGCTGCGGCGCGACAAGGAGCACACCATCAAGGCAATCCTGGTGGTGCAGGTCGACACCGCGTCAGGCGCCTATAACGACATCGAGGCGATCGGCAAGGCGATCAAGGCCGCCGGCCATCCTGCATTGTACATGGTCGACACCGTGGCCTCGCTCGGCTGCATGCCGTTCGAGATGGACAAATGGTATGTCGACGTCGCGATGTCGGGCTCGCAGAAAGGCCTGATGACGCCGCCTGGCCTGGGCTTCGTCGCCGCCAACGACCGCGCCTGGGACGCCCACAAGAAAGCCGATCTGCGCACGCCCTATTGGGACTGGACCGAGCGCGAGGGCTCGGAGCACTACCGCAAATATGCCGGCACCGCGCCCGTGCATCTGCTGTTCGCACTGCGCGAGGCGATCAACATGCTGCACGCCGAAGGCCTGGAGAATGCGCATCTGCGGCATCGGCTGCTCGGCGAAGCCGTGCGCCGCGCAGTCGCGGTCTGGGCCGAGGGACAGGTGCTCGGCTTCAACATCACTGAGCCCGCCGAGCGTTCCAACACGGTGACGACGGTGACCGTGAAGGGCGCCGACCCCGCCGCGATCCAGCGCTACGCTAAGGAGAAATGCGGCGTGGTGCTCGGCACCGGCATCGGCGATTTGCAGGGCCAGGCCTTCCGCATCGCGCATATGGGCCACGTCAACGCGCCGATGATCCTCGGCACCCTCGGCGTCGTCGAGGTCGCGCTGACAGCGCTGAACATCCCGCACGGCAAGGCCGGCGCCGACGCCGCCATCCAATGGCTCGGCGAGAACGTGAAGGCGTAGGCTGAGGCGGCCTCAGGTGTTAGACCCGTCATCCTGAGGAGCCGCGCCTTGCGCGGCGTCTCGAAGGATCGACGGCCGAGCTTTCGCCGCGAGCGAATCGGAGTGCGCGGAAGTGGCCGGGCCGTGCATCCTTCGAGGCTCGCTCCGCTCGCACCTCAGGATGACGGGATCGAGGTCGCGGAAAGGATAGATGCCTATCCTATTGACCGTGACTACGCTTGCCGCATGATCAATCCGTGCATTGCGCGCGCGGGACTGGTGAAATGGGCATCTACGTCTACATGCTTCGCTGCGCCGACAACTCGTTCTATGTCGGCAGCGCTACGGGCGACGATCTCGCGCCGCGCATCGGACAGCACAACACGGGTGCCTTCCCAGGCTATACCTACAATCGGCGACCAGTGGTCCTCGTCTGGTCAGAGTATTTCGATCGCGTCACTGACGGTATCGCTGCGGAACGGCAGATCAAGGGCTGGAGTCGAGCGAAGAAGGAAGCTCTGATTCGGTCGGATTGGGCCACGATCAGCCGACTGGCTCATCGACGCAGAACGACCCCTTCCCCGTCATCCTGAGGAGGCCGCGGAGCGGCCATCTCGAAGGATCGACGGCCGAGTTGCCGCCGCGAGAGAATCGGAGCACGCCGCGATATCTGGACCGTGCATCCTTCGAGACGCGCGCAAGGGCGCGCTCCTCAGGATGACGGAAGAGTGGTCGGGGATAACGCAACGAAAAGGTGCCACGACTTTTTGACGGGGCACGAACACTTTCCGTCGTCATCATTTTCCGCTTTACTGCCGGCAACAGCCGGGCACGGATCCCTGCGACACAACAAAATGGAGGGACCGCTTGGCATCGGTGGAATTGCGCGGCCTGGTCAAGCGGTTTGGATCGTTTGTCGCGGTTGATGATGTTTCGCTCACGATCGATCATGGCCAGCTGGTCTGTCTGCTCGGACCGTCCGGCTGCGGCAAGACCACGACGCTGCGGCTGATCGCCGGGTTCCTCGAACCATCCGACGGCGAGATCCGCGTCGGCGACCGCGCGGTGTCGTCGAAGGCGCGCACGCTGCCGCCCGAGCAGCGCAACATGTCGATGATCTTCCAGAGCTACGCGCTGTGGCCGCATATGACGGTGGCGGAGAACATCGTCTACGGCCTGCGCTTGCGCAAAATGGATCGCGACACCATCGCCAAAAAGCTCGCCGCGATCCTGGCCACAACCAAGCTGGAACCGCTGGCACAGCGTTATCCGGGCGAGCTCTCCGGCGGCCAGCAGCAGCGTGTTGCGCTGGCGCGCGCGCTGATCGTCGGCCCTGAGACGCTGCTGCTCGACGAACCCTTGTCCAATCTCGACGCCAATCTGCGCGAGGAGATGCGGTTCGAGATCCGCCGCCTGCACGACGAATATCGCTACACCACGGTCTACGTCACCCACGACCAGTCCGAGGCGATGACCACAGCCGACCTGATCGCGGTGATGAATGCCGGCAAGATCGACCAGCTCGGCGCGCCTGAGGACATCTACGCGCGGCCGGAATCCGAATTCGTCGCGCGCTTCATCGGCGCCGCCAATGTGATCAAGGGCACCGCGCGCGATGCGAACCACGTGGAGTTCGCCGGTGCAACGCTCGAGGTGGTCGGCGCCACGCTGACGGCCGGCCAGAGCGCGCCGGTCGCGATCCGCCAGCATGAGATCCAGCTCGCGACGCAAGCACCCATCGCGCAGCAGAACACACTCAAAGCCATCGTGACGCGGCAGGTCTATCTCGGCATGAATCGCGACTACATGGTGGAAACCGCTGACGGTACATCGCTGCGGGTGACCACGCCGACGGAAACCGCGGTCGAGAAGGGCAGCGAGGTGTGGCTGACCTTGCCGCCCGCGCGCTGCCGGGCGCTCGGCCGATAACAACAAGAAACGGAGCGACGCGATGCGGAAGCCGGTTTCCAGACGCGATGTCCTGAAAGGCTCCGCGGCGCTTGCGGTCGGCACGGTGTTCGCTTCGCCGGCGCGCGCCGCCGCCCCCGCGCCGGTCGCGATCACGCCCGATCTCGTCGCCGCCGCGACCAAGGAAGGCAAGCTCGTGTTCTATTCGTCGATGGACCTGCCGGTCGGCGAAAAGCTCGGCAAGGCGTTCGAGGCCGCCTATCCAGGCATCACCGTGCAGATCGAGCGCTCAGGCTCGGAGCGGCTGTTCCAGCGCGTGGCGCAGGAATTCGATTCCAACATCCACGCCGCCGACGTCGTCAACAGCGCCGATGCCTCGCATTTCATCCCGTGGAAGAAGAGCGGCTGGCTGATGCCGTTCGTGCCCGAAGACGTCGCGAAGCATTTTCCCGACAGTTATCGCGACCCCGACGGCATGGCCGTAACCACGCGGCTATGGCTGTCGTCGATCGCCTACAACACCAATCTGGTGAAGGTGGAGGACGCGCCGAAGAGCTTTGCCGACCTGCTCGACCCGAAGTGGATGGGCAAGATGGTGAAGGGCCATCCGGCCTATAGCGGCACCATCATGACCACGACGTTCCAGATCGTGCGCGAGCTCGGCTGGCCGTATCTGGAGAAACTCGCAAAACAACGCGTGATGCAGGTGCAGTCCTCGACCGATCCGCCGAAAAAGCTCTCGCTCGGCGAGCGCGCTGTGATGGCCGACGGCAATGAGTATGGCATCGTGCTCCTGAAGGAAGCCGGACAACCGGTCGAGCCGGTCTATCCGACCGAGGGCACGCCGACGATCTCGGGGCCGACAGGCATCTTCGCCGGTGCGCCGCATCCGAACGCCGCAAAGCTGTTCCAGGCCTGGCTGCATACCCGCGAGACCCAGCAATTCTTCGTCGACTTCACCGGCCAATATTCGCTGCACGCCCAGGTGCAGCCGAAGGCCGGCCGGCGCAAGCTTTCCGACATCAAGCTGATGAAAGAGGACCCGGCGGGGGTGGAAGCGATGACCGAAGAGATCAAGACGCGCTATGCGCGGCTGTTCAAAGTCTAGGACCCTCATGGTGAGGAGGCGCGAAGCGCCGTCTCGAACCATGCGGCCCCACTGGTGGCCTCGTCCTTCGAGACGCGCGTTCCGCGCTCCTCAGGATGAGGGGATAGAATGGATGCGCGGATAAGATGACCACAACCATCACCACCTCCCCGGCCCCAAGCTCCCGCATCGACTGGACACGCCCGGTGCTGTGGCTGTTCGCGGCAGTGCTCATCCTGCTGATCCTGCTGCCGCTGTCGTGGCTCGCGGTGTTTGCCTTCACCGACAAGAGCCGGCATCCGACGCTGCAGAACTTCGTCACGCTGTTCAGCAATCCGGATTTCCTCGATCCGCTGCTGACGACTGCGATCATCGCGACGACGTCGGCGCTGATCTGCTGCGTCGTTGCGGCGCCGCTGAGCTGGCTGGTGTCGCGCACCGACATGCCGGGGCGGCAGACCATCCGCGCACTGGTGACGGCCTCGTTCGTGACGCCGCCGTTTCTCGGCGCGGTCGCCTGGGAATTGCTGGCGGCGCCAAACTCCGGGCTGCTGAACCAGCTCTACCGGCTGTTCGCGGGCGAAGATGCCGACGCGCTGTTCAACATCTATTCGATGACCGGGATCATCTTCGTGATCTCCTGCTACACGTTTCCGTTCGTGTTCGTGTTGGTGGCCAATGCGCTCGACACCATGCCGGGCGAGCTCGAGGACGCCTCCGCGATCCTCGGCGGCAATGCCTGGACCACGGCGCGAAGGGTGACGATCCCGCTGGCGCTGCCCGCGCTGGTCGCAGGCGCCCTGATTGCGTTCCTGCAGGCGATGACGCTGTTCGGCTCACCGGCGATCCTGGCACTGCCGGCCGGCTTCCACACCATGACCACCAAGATCTGGAGCCTGTTCCAGTATCCGCCGAAGCTCGAGCTCGCGGCCGCCGCCGCGGTGCCGCTGCTGGTGCTGACCATCCTGCTGCTGCAGGGCCAGAAGGCGCTGCTCGGCCGCCGCGGCTATTCGGTGATCGGCGGCAAGTATGGCGCGCCGCGCCGGGTCGAATTGCGCGGCTGGCGCTGGGCCGCGCTCGGCTTCTGCCTCTTGGTGCTGCTCAACCCGGTGTTCCTGCCTTACCTCGCGCTGCTCAACGCCGCATTCTCGCCGAACGCGACCACGCTGGTGACGCCGTCGACGGCGACGCTGCACAACATCGTCTTCGTGTTCACCGAGCTGTCGTCGACCCAGCTCGCGCTCAAGAACACCGTGATCCTCGGCACCGCGACCGCGACGATCGGCACCATCCTCGCGCTCGTCATCGCCTATGTCACGACGCGGAAGGTGATCGCGGGCCACCGCGTGCTCGGCTTCCTCGCCACCGCGCCGGTCGCCGTGCCCGGCATCGTGCTCGGCGTCGGCCTGTTCCTGAGCTACACACGGCCGCCCTTCGTGCTCTACGGCACGCTGTGGATCCTGCTGCTCGCGTTCCTCACCATCAATTTGCCCTCGGCCTATCAGCAATTGCAGGCGGCGTTCTCGACCATCCATCCCGAGCTCGAGGAGGCGAGCCGCATCCTCGGCGCGACGCGGCTGCAGGCGCTGCGCCAGATCACCGCGCCGCTGCTGCGCACCGGCGTGATCGCGACCTGGTGCTTCATCTTCATCGGCGTGATGCGGGAACTGTCGGCGGCGATCGTGCTGTTCACCTCGCAGACCAAGGTGCTGTCGGTCCTGATCTACGACCTCAACGAAGGAGGCGACCTCGCCGCGATCGCGGTGCTCGGCATTGCGATGCTGGTGATCACCTTCGCGGTGGTGCTGGCGGTGAACCGGATTCCGATGTCCGGCGGCAATGCGGGGGCGAGGCTACGGAACGGGTAGCTCCCCCTAACCACGTCGTCATTGCGAGGAGCGAAGCGACGAAGCAATCCATTCTATCCCTTCGCGGAACGATGGATTGCTTCGCTTCGCTCGCAATGACGAGGCAACCAAGGATGCGCGCCCCATCTGGCAATCGCCACATTCATCCTGATATAGAGCGGAACCCCGCACCATGAGGATCGTGTGACCAAACCCGCCACCACAACATCGCCCCCTGTCGCGCCGCGCCGGCCGCATTCCTTCACCACCCACGGCATCACGGTGACGGACGATTATGCGTGGATCAAGGATCCGAAATGGCAGGAGGTGCTGCGCGATCCCTCGATCCTCGATCCCGATATCCGGAGCTATCTCGAAGCCGAGAACGGCTACACCGAGAGCCTGCTCGGCCACACCGACGGCTTGCAGAAGCGGCTGGTCAAGGAGATGCGCGGGCGGATCAAGGAGGACGATTCCAGCGTGCCGTCGCCGGACGGCCCGTTCGCCTATTTCCGCAAGTTCCGCGAGGGCGGTCAGCACGAGCTGTACTGCCGCACGCCGCGCGACGGCGGCGACGCGCATGTCGTGCTCGACGGCGACGCGCTGGCGAAGGACCACAAATATTTCAGGTTCGGCGGCAGCCGGCATTCCAACGATCACCGCCTGCACGCCTGGAGCGCCGACACCAAGGGCTCCGAATATTTCTCGATCCGGGTGCGCGACTGGGCCACCGGCGGCGATCTCGAGGACCTCGTCGAGGAGACCGACGGCGGCGTGGTCTGGGCCGCGGATTCCAAGAGCTTCTTCTACGTCAAGCTCGACGACAATCACCGGCCGATGCAGGTGTGGCGGCACAAGCTCGGCACCAGACAGGCCGACGACACCCTGATCTATGAGGAGCAGGATTCCGGCTGGTTCACCCATCTGCACGAGAGCGCGAGCGGCCGCTTCTGCGTGATCGCGGGCGGCGACCATGAGACCTCCGAGCAGCGGCTGATCGATCTTTCCGATCCCGACGCGCCGCCGCGCCTCGTCGCGGCACGCGAGGAAGGCGTGCAATATTCGATCGCCGACCGCGGCGACGAGCTGTTCATCCTGACCAATGCCGACGATGCCATCGACTTCAAGGTGGTCACCGCGCCGCTTGCCGCGCCCGAACGCAGTAACTGGCGCGACCTGATCCCGTATCGCGAAGGCGTCTATGTGCTCGACGTCGAGCTCTATGCCGGCCACATGGTGCGGCTGGAGCGCGCCAATGCGCTGCCGGCGATCATCATCCGCGACCTCAGGAGCGGCGAGGAGCACGCGATCGCCTTCGACGAAGCGGCCTATTCGCTCGACACCATGGGCGGCTACGAGTTCGACACCACCAACTTACGTTTTGCCTATTCGTCGATGACGACGCCGTCGGAAGTCTATGACTATGACATGGCGACGCGCACGCGGAGCTTACGCAAGCGCCAGGAGATTCCGTCCGGCCACAACCCAGCGGACTACGTCACCACGCGCATCATGGCGACCTCGCATGACGGCGCGCAGGTGCCGGTCTCGATCCTGCATCGCAAGGATTTCGTTCGCGACGGCAAGGCGCCGCTCCTGCTGTATGGTTACGGCTCCTACGGCATGGCGATGCCGGCGTCGTTTGCCGCCAACCGGCTCTCGCTGGTCGACCGCGGCTTTGTCTATGCGATCGCGCATATCCGCGGCGGCGCCGACAAGGGCTGGGGCTGGTATCTCGACGGCAAGCGCGAGAAGAAGACCAACACGTTCGACGATTTCGCCGCCGCCGGGCGCGCGCTGATCGAGGCGAAATATACCGGTGAAAAGCGCATCGTCGGTCATGGCGGCTCGGCGGGCGGCATGCTCATGGGCGCGGTCGCCAACCGCGCCGGCGAGTTCTTCGCCGGCATCGTCGCCGAAGTGCCGTTCGTCGACGTGCTCAACACCATGCTCGACGACACGCTGCCGCTGACGCCGCCGGAATGGCCGGAATGGGGCAATCCGATCGAGAGCGAAAAGGATTTCCGCACCATCCTGTCCTATTCGCCCTACGACAATGTCGCGGCCAAGGACTATCCGGCGATCCTGGCGATGGGCGGGCTCACCGACCCGCGCGTCACCTATTGGGAGCCGGCGAAATGGATCGCGCGGCTGCGCGCCACCATGCGCGGCGGCGGCCCGGTGCTGCTGCGCACCAACATGGGCGCCGGCCACGGCGGCGCCTCCGGCCGCTTCAACCGCCTCGACGAGGTCGCGATCGTCTATGCGTTTGCGCTGTGGGCGGTCGGGATGGCGGACAAGGCGGAGGTGTAGACCTCGTAGCGGGATATCTCCCCTTCGTCGTCCTGGCGAAAGCCAGGACCCATACCGCGTGATCCATCGAGCAAGGAAGTCGCAGTACCACGGCACGCAACGCAACTGGCTGTCTTCGCCAAACTCCTCCCTGTGGTTATGGGTCCCTGCTTTCGCAGGGACGACAGCGGAGGGCGGGGCGAAAAAAGCTACCGCCCCTTCGCCTTCCGCCACGCAGCAAAATCCTTCAGCGTCTGCTCGTCGGTCGCGGGATAGAGCCCGAAGATGCCGCGGCCGTTCTGGACCTGCTCGGTGACGAAATCCTCGAACGCGGTCATCTCGAACGTCTCGTCGGCAATCTCGTCGGCGAGATGCGCCGGGATCACGATGACGCCGTCGCTGTCGCCGAGGATGACGTCGCCTGGAAACACCGGCGCATCGCCGCAGCCGATCGGGACGTTGATCTCGATCGCCTGATGCAGCGTCAGATTGGTCGGCGCGCTCGGGCGATGATGAAAGGCCGGGAAACCGAGGCGCGCGATCTCGGCCGAATCCCGGAAGCCGCCGTCGGTGACGACGCCGGCGCAGCCGCGCTTCATCAGCCGCGTCACCAGGATCGCGCCGGCCGACGCCGCGCGCGCATCCTTGCGGCTGTCCATCACCAGCACCGCGCCCACGGGGCAGTCCTCGATCGCCTTGCGCTGCGGATGCGCGCGATCGCGGAACACCTCGATGGTGTTGAGGTCCTCGCGCGCCGGCATGTAGCGCAGCGTGAAGGCCTCGCCGACCATGGTCGGCTGATCCGGACCGAGCGGATGAACATCCTGGATCATCTGGATGCGGAAGCCGCGCTTGAACAGCGCGGTCGCAACGGTCGCGGTGGAGACGGATTTCAGCTTGTTGCGGGTGGTGTCGCTGAGTTTTGACATAGGATTTTCCGGTTGTCATTCCGGGGCGATGCGTCAGCATCGAACCCGGAATCTTGAGGTTCCGGGTTCACGCTTCGCGTGCCCCGGAACGACGTTGTGAGTCAGTAGATCGACGGCTCGCCGACCGGCTTGCCAAAGCCGGCCTCGAGGAAATCGAAGTCGCAGCCCTCATTGGCCTGCTTGATGTGCTTCGAGAACATCCAGCCATAGCCGCGCTCGAAGCGCGGCTCGGGCTGCTTCCATTCGGCGCGGCGCCTGGCCAGCTCGGCCTCCGGCACATCGAGATTGATGGTGCGCGCGGCGACGTCGAGCGTGATGCGGTCGCCGTTCCGCACCAGCGCCAGCGGGCCGCCGATAAAGGATTCCGGCGAGACGTGCAGGATGCAGGCACCGTAGCTGGTGCCGCTCATCCGCGCGTCCGACAGCCGCACCATGTCGCGCACGCCCTGCTTCACCAGCTTGGTCGGGATCGGCAGCATACCCCATTCAGGCATGCCCGGCCCGCCCTGCGGTCCGGCATTGCGCAGGATCAGCACGTGATCGGCCGTGACGTCGAGGTCGGGATCATCGACCGCCTTCTTCATCGACGGATAGTCGTCGAACACCAGCGCTGGCCCGGTATGCTTGAGGAAACGCGGATCACAGGCGCTTGGCTTGATGACGCAGCCATCGGGCGCGAGATTACCCTTGAGGACCGCGAGCGCGCCCTCCTTGTAGATCGGGTTGTCGACGGTGCGGATCACGTCGTCATTGTGCACTTCGGCGCCTGCGATGTTCTCGCCGAGTGTCTGGCCGGTGACGGTGATGCAGTCGAGATGCAAATGCTGCCTGATCCGGTTCATCAGGCCGGGCAGCCCGCCAGCATAGAAGAAATCCTCCATCAGATAGAGGTCGCCACTCGGCCGCACATTGGCAATCACCGGCACCTTGCGGCTCGCTTTCTCGAAATCATCCAGGGAAATGTCCTGGCCGGCGCGGCGCGCCTGCGCGATGAGGTGAATAATGGCGTTGGTCGAGCAGCCCATCGCCATCGCGACCGTGATCGCGTTCTCGAAGGCCTTGCGGGTCTGGATCTTCTGCGGCGTGAGATCCTCCCACACCATCTCGACGATGCGGCGGCCGGCCTCCGAGCTCATGCGGATGTGGTTGGCGTCGGCCGCGGGGATCGACGAGGCGCCCGGCAGCGTCATGCCGATGGCTTCCGCGATCGCGGTCATCGTCGAGGCCGTGCCCATGGTCATGCAGGTGCCATAGCTGCGGGCGATGCCGGCCTCCATGTCGACCCAGTCCTTGTCGGAGATCTTGCCGGCGCGGCGCTCGTCCCAGTATTTCCAGGCGTCCGAGCCGGAGCCGAGCGTGCGGCCCTTCCAGTTGCCGCGCAGCATCGGTCCGGCGGGCAGGTAGATCGCCGGCAGGTTCATGCTGGTGGCCCCGAGCAGCAGGCCGGGCGTGGTCTTGTCGCAGCCTCCCATCAGCACCACGCCGTCGACCGGGTGACCGCGCAGCAGCTCCTCGGCATCCATCGCCAGCATGTTGCGGTAGAGCATCGTGGTCGGCTTCAACAGCGATTCCGACAGCGACAGCGCCGGCAACTCGAGCGGAAAGCCGCCGGCCATCAGCACGCCGCGCTTGACGTCGTCGACCCGGCTCTTGAAATGCATGTGGCAGGGCTGCGCATCCGACCAGGTGTTGATGATCGCGATCACCGGCCGGTCGCGCCACTCCTCCGGCGCGTAGCCCATCTGCATCGCCCGCGACCTGTGGCCGAAGGCGCGCAGATCATCGGGCGCAAACCACCGCGCGCTGCGCAATTGATCCGGGGTCTTGTTCTTTTTCGTCATCGCCATGTGTCTCGACATTGCTCGCACGCGCGCGGTCCCGGCACGCTTGCCCTGCGTCAGGCATACACTCGATTTTCAGACATGTCGTCCCGCCCCCGGCGCAGACGTGCCGTTCGCTGAACGTGCGCCGCGCGGGCTACGCAACGTGGCAATCGGAACGTCAACCGGCCTTGGCTTATTTTTGCTGCGCCGTCATCACGATGCGGACTAGATCGGCGGCGTTGCGCGCGCCGAGCTTCTTCATGATGTTGGCGCGGTGATCCTCGATCGTGCGCGGACTGATGCCGAGGTGGCGCCCGGCTTCCTTGTTGGAGGCGCCCGCGGTGAACTGCTCGAGCACCTCGCGCTCGCGGCGGGTCAGCGGCTCGCGACCCGGGAAGTGCAGCGCGGCGATCCGCGATGCCGACGTCTCGGCCTGGCGCCTGGTGTAGGCGTCGATCGCCTCGTTCAGGCGGCTCACGATCTCGTTGCCGCGGAACGGCTTCTCGATGAAGTCGAGCGCGCCGTTCTTGATAGCGCTGACCGCCATTGCGATGTCGCCCTGACCGGAGATCATGAAGATCGGCGCCGGATAATCCTCGCCATGCAGCTCTCTCAGGATATCGAGGCCGGATTTGCCGGGAATATGCACGTCGAGCAGGATGCAGGCCGGCGTCCTGCTGCGCGCCACCGCGAGCAATGCCGCGCCGTCCGCAAAGCAGATCACCTTGTAACCAGCGGTCGACAGGACCACTGAAAGCGTCTCGCGAACGGCAGGATCGTCGTCGACTACAAAGATTTCCCCGCGCGGAGCGCCATTCTCAACCATATGCATCGTCCATCAGTGGTGAAGCGTGCTGCCCTGACCGCACAAGAACTAACTAGACCATCTCGATCAATGGACCCGTATTTGTACGGGACGTCCGCTTAACGCACAAGTAGCACCGCGTTCCCTAAAAGTGGGGGCAGTGGAGAAACATGCATGGAAAATGCAGCGGCGGACCGCGTTGCAGTGCGCTTGGACGAGGGCAATGATCCCCCCGGTCTGATCGTGACGGACCTGGTCGCGCTGATTGGCCATGTCCAAGCGAGCCTGCGGCTGATCGAAGCGGCGATTGCGCGCGAAGCCGTGCTGGCCGCGCGGCAGGCCGACGCCGACACCGTCGTTCGCGACGACGTTACCCCGCGCTATCTCACAGCATCTACCGCCCTGAAGGCATGCGATGCCGGCCTCGGCGCGGCGCTCGACCGGCTGCGCGATTCCGGGGCCCCGGCGCGTCTGCTGAACTGACCCGCAACCGACGGTTCGGCCCGATCACCTCGATTGTCCCGACGACGCCCAACCCATCAGGCGACGATCTGTTCCATGCATCGTCCGGATTGGCCGCGGGCCTTGCCCGCCCGGCCGGATCAGGCCTTCTTGACGTCAGGCCCTGGCCCGCTCTTCGTCCGCGGACGATCGTCGCTTGCTCGGCTTGCCCTTGAGGAAGCTGATGTCCATTTCGGTGCCGTTGACGCGGACCAATTCGCAACGGCGATAGGCAAGTCCGGTCGAGGACAGCAGGAGGAAAAACTCCTTCAGGTTGAGCCCCTGAATGGAACCTTCGACCGTCAGCGACGCATCGGTGTCGGAGATGGCATTGAGCTGGCAGTCCCGCCGCCAGGTGCCGTCGATGGCCATGATGCAGACATCGACGCCCCGGCTGAAGGTGACCCGCTCAATGGATTTGCCGTCCTCGGTCATCGCTCAATATCCGACCGCCATGGCAGGCCTAGGCATGGCGAGCCCGCCCCGCACCCCGCTCGGCCGGTACAGGCCACGCCGCTCGGGAAGCGGCTTGAACGTGTCGGTCAGGCCGACCACGGTTTCGGCGGCGCCCAGCACCAGGAAGCCGTCGGCCTCCATCAACCGGGCAAGGCGGTTGAAGATGTTGATCTTGGTGTCCTGATCGAAATAGATCAGCACGTTGCGGCAGAAGATCACATCGAACGTGCCGAGCTGGGCGAAATCGTGCAGCAGATTGAGCTGGCGGTGCTGCACCATCGCACGCAACTCGGGATTGACCTGCCAGAACTCACCCGACTGCTTGAAGTACTTGACCAGCATCTGGATCGGCAGCCCGCGCTGCACCTCGAACTGGCTGTAGATGCCGGCCTTCGACTTCTCCAGCACCTCCTGCGACAGATCGGTCGCGATGATCTCGACGCGCCATCCGGCAAGCGCCGCGCCCATTTCCTTCAGGCACATCGCCAGCGAATAGGGCTCCTGGCCGGTCGAGCCGGCGGCGCACCAGATCCGGACGCTGCGGCGCGCGGCGCGTGCCTTCAGCACCTCCGGCATGATGGTGTCGCGGAAGTGCTCGAACGGCACCTTGTCGCGGAAGAAGAACGTCTCGTTGGTGGTCATGGCCTCGACCACCTGGACGGTGTGCGCGGACGAGCCCGCCTTGATCTTGGCGACCAGGTCGGGGATGCCGGACAGGCCGCTTTTGCGCGCCAGCGGCAGCAGGCGGCTCTCGATCAAATATTGCTTGTCCGCGGACAGATCGAGACCGGACTGGTCCTTCAGGAGCTTACGCAGATACTCGTAGTCGGGGGGCGTCACGGGAGCCTCACAAGGGACTGAATGATGAAACTGGGTGTCAGGCTTCGGCCGAAGCGTCGAGCGCCAGCAGGCCCACTTCCTGGAATTTCGCGATCACGATGTCCTTGTCGAACGGCTTCATGATGTATTCGTTGGCGCCGGCATGCAGCGCCCGCGAGATGTGGTCGATGCCGTTCTCGGTGGTGCAGAACACGACCTTGGGCTGATCTCCGCCGGGCATGCGGCGGAGCTGCACGAGGAATTCGAAGCCGTCCATGACGGGCATGTTCCAGTCGAGCAGCACGGCATCCGGCAGCGCACGCTTGCAGGCTTCGAGCGCGACCGCGCCGTCCTCGGCCTCGATGACGGTGAACTCCATTCCTTCGAGGATGCGGCGCGCGATCTTTCGCACCACGCCGGAATCGTCGACGACGAGACATGTCTTCATGTGTTGGCCTCCTTGTGGAATCCACCGTCTCCGCGGTGGAGTGTTACGCTGCGGCAGCTGTCCTTGGATCGGTCTTGGGCACCAGTTCGAGCACGCGATCGACATCGAGGACGACCATGAGCTGGCCGTCGAGGCGGTGGACGCCGCCGGCGA
>NZ_JAQOSR010000158.1:0-21819 GCF_046718885.1 Bradyrhizobium sp. UFLA01-814
CCCGCCTCAAATGCCTCGGCTACAAGACGCCAATCCAGGCCCTTGCCAATCAAACGGGACCAAACACTTTCGCAGGGACGACAGCGGAATGGGCGGCGCGACCGTATCAAACCACCGGCAGGACCCTGATGACGGCCCCGCCTTCCTCCGCTAACCTCGCCGCAAAGGACCGCCAGCAAGGCGGACCGTGTTGAGGGAGGACAGGCGCGTGCATCGAGGCCGTGTCGTATTCGGCGCCATGGACGAGGTCGTGTTCGGGCGGCCCGCGCGTGAGGCCATCGTCGAGCAGCTGGACCGGCTGGGCGCCGAGCGCGCCTTTCTGATGGTGTCGGGCACGCTGAACCGCGAGACCGACGAGATCGAGAAGGTTCGCGCGGCGCTTGGGCCCCGCTGCGTCGGCACCTTCGACAAGATGCCGGCGCATACGCCGCGCGCCGCGGTCATCGCGGCGGCGCAGCAGGCGCGCGGCGCGAAAGCGGATTTGATCGTCACGATCGGCGGCGGCTCGATCACTGACGGCGCCAAAGCGGTGCAGCTTTGCCTCGCCAACAACGTCACGACGTCCGACGGCATCGAGACGATCCGCACCCATGGCGGCGTCTCGCCCGCGATGAATCCGCCGACCGTGCGCCAGATCAGCGTGCCGACCACCATCGCCGGCGGCGAGTTCTCGTCGATCGCCGGCGTCACCAACGAGGCCAAGCGGCAGAAGGAGATGCTGCGCCATCCGCTGGTGATGCCGCGCGCCACCATCCTCGATCCGGAACTGTCGGTGCACACGCCGGAATGGCTGTTCCTGTCGACCGGCATCCGCGCCGTCGATCATTGCGTCGAAGGCATCTGCTCGCGCGAGGCACATCCTTACGGCGACGCGCAGGCGCTGAAGGGGCTCGAGATGCTGGCGGCCGGCCTACCGCGGGTGAAAGCCAACCCGAAGGATATTTCGGCGCGGATGGATTGCCAGATCGGCACCTGGCTCTCCACCGGCCCGCTCGCCTCGGGCGTGCCGATGGGTGCGAGCCACGGCATCGGCTACGTCCTCGGCGCCGAGTTCGACGTGCCGCACGGCTACACCTCGTGCGTGATGCTGCCCGCGGTGATGCGCTGGAACAAGCGCGACAATGCCGACCGGCAGGCGCTGGTCGCGGCCGCAATGGGGCATGCGGGCGCGGACGCCGGCGACGTGCTCGACCGCTTCATCCACGACCTCGGCATGCCGCGCAGCCTGCACGAGGTGCGCGTCGGCCCCGAGCATTTCGACCGCATCGCAACGCAAGCGATGCGAACGCCCTGGGTGCCGCGCAATCCGCGCAAGATCGACGATCCATCCCAAGTTCGCGAGATTCTGGAGATGGCTGCATAGAGCGTTTTCGAGCGAAGTGGGTACCGGTTCGCGTGAAGAAAACGCGTCAAAACAAGAATCTAGATCACGATAAAGGGGGATGTGACGTTCGATGTACACCGGCAAGCATGCTTACCTGCGCCCGCTGCAACCCGCCTTCATCATGGCCGGGACCGGCGAGACCGTCACCTATCGTGAGCTCGAGGCACGCTCCAACCGGCTCGCGCATCTGTTCCGCAAACAGGGGCTGCGGCGGCTCGACCATTATTCGATCTTCATGGAGAACAACAACCGCTACCTCGAGGCCTGCGGCGCCGGCGAGCGCGCCGGGCTCTACTTCACCTGCGTCAACTCCTACCTCACCGCGGGCGAGCTCGCCTACATCCTGACCAACAGCCAGTCGCGGATCCTGATCACCTCGAGGCTGAAGCTCGACATCGCGCGCGAGGCGCTGAAGGAGTGTCCGCAGGTCGAACTCTGCATCGTGGTCGACGGCGAAAGCGAGAGCGATCGCGTTGTCGGGCTGCAACAGGCCACCGCGGACCTGCCGTCAACGCCGATCGCGGACGAATATGCCGGCACCGCGATGCTGTATTCCTCCGGCACGACCGGCCGGCCCAAAGGCATCGTGCGGCCGCTGCCGGAGCAGCCGCCATCGCAGAACCTGCCGCTGTTCGATTTCCTGACGAAGCTCTGGCACTACCGCGAGGGCATGGTCTACCTCTCGCCGGCGCCGCTCTACCACTCGGCGCCGCAGGCCGCGGTCAATCTCACCATCCGGATGGGCGGCACCGTCGTCATCATGGAGAGTTTTGATCCCGAGCGCTATCTCGAGCTGGTGCAAAGATGGGGCATCACCCACAGCCAGCTGGTGCCGACCATGTTCTCACGCCTGCTGAAGCTGCCCGAGGAGGTTCGCGCCCGCTACGATCTGTCGACCCTCGAAATCGCGATCCATGCCGCCGCGCCCTGCCCGGCGCTGGTCAAGGACGACATGATCAAATGGTGGGGTCCCATCATCCACGAATATTACGGCGCGACCGAGGGACTCGGCTTCACCGCCTGCAACAGCGAGGAATGGCTCGCGCATCGCGGCACCGTCGGCAGGGTCCTGCTCGGCGATCTGCATATCCTCGACGAGAACATGCAGCCCTGCCCCAAGGGAACGCCGGGCACCGTGTGGTTCAAGACCGCCACGCCATTCGAATATTTCAACGACCCCGCCAAGACCAGCGAGGCGCGCTCGGCCGACGGCAGCATGAGCACGGTCGGCGACGTCGGCTATGTCGACGACGACAACTTCCTTTATCTCACCGACCGCGCCACCTTCATGATCATCTCCGGCGGCGTGAACATCTATCCGCAGGAATGCGAGAACCTCCTGATCACCCATCCGAAGGTCGCCGACGCGGCGGTGTTCGGCGTGCCCAATGTCGATCTCGGCGAGGAGGTGAAGGCGGTGGTGCAGCCGGTCGACGGCATCGCGCCGGGGCCGGAGCTCGCCGAGGAACTGATCGCGTTCTGCGCCGGCGCGCTGTCGCGCCAGAAGGTGCCGCGCTCGGTGGATTTCGAGGCCGAGCTGCCGCGGCTGCCGACCGGCAAACTCTACAAGCGCCTGCTGCGTGACCGCTATTGGGGCAACAAGACCTCGCGGATCGTGTGAGCGGCATCCGGACTGATGCTGCCAATCCAAGCCGGCGGACGCAACGGACTCGCCGGTCGCGCGGATTTCGCGCTATGCTCCGGGATCGCAAGCCAGCTTCGCCGGAGGCCGCCATGCCATCGCCCCAGCCGCGCGAGCCGGAGCCGGTGCAGGCCGGAAGGCTCGAATTCACTGCCGCCGAGATCGGTGCACTCGCCCATCTCTATCGTGGCGAGGTCTATCGCAGCACGGTCTGGCGCACCCGTCTCGACAGCTCGACCAACTGGGCGGTGGTCACGACCGGGATCGCGCTGTCGGCGACCTACAGCAGTGCGGAAGCCTCGCCCTTGCCGATGGTCCTGGTCGGACTGCTGGTGACCGTATTCCTGCTATTCGAGGCGCGGCGCTATCGCTATTTCAACGTCTGGCGCGCCCGGGCGCGGTTGCTCGAAACCGATTTCTACGCACCGATGATCCGCGGCGAGGGCCCCACACCGAACGCAGCCTGGACCGAACTGCTCGCCAACGACTACCGCCGCCCCAGCTATCACATCAGCTATGTCAGAGCGATCGGCCGGCGCCTGCGACGGACTTATGGCTGGATCTTCGCGATCCAGGCCATCGCCTATTACGGCAAGCTGGCGATCCACCCGCTGCCGCTGACCACGATGAGCGCGATCTTGGACCGCGCTTCGATCGGTCCGATTCCCGGAACCATCGTGATTCTGGCCGGTGTCGCCTTCCATTCCAGCTGGGCGCTGTTCGCCTTCGTCACACATCGCATCGAGGTCGCGGACCGGCGCACGCGGCACAATCTGATCGCAATGGGCTGAGGCGCCGCGGGCCGCGTTGCCGATCGCCGGCTTTTCCCCTAACCTCGCCTCAACAACAAAGAAAAGGGAGGACTAGCGATGGAAGTGATCCCACTGCGTCCGGGATTCGGTGCCGAGCTGCGCGGCGTCACGCTGTCAGACGTTGCCGCCAGCGATGCCGCCTATGCGGCGGTGCGCGCGGCGTTCGAGGAACATTCGGTGCTGGTGTTCCGCGGCCAGGAGGTCAGCGACGACATCCAGCTCGCCTTCTCGCGCCGGTTCGGTCCGCCCGAGGTGACCAAGGTCGGCTCGATGGGCACCGGCTCGCATTTCGTGATCCTCTCGACCTTCGGG
Organism: Bradyrhizobium sp. UFLA01-814; assembly: GCF_046718885.1. NCBI lineage: Bacteria > Pseudomonadati > Pseudomonadota > Alphaproteobacteria > Hyphomicrobiales > Nitrobacteraceae > Bradyrhizobium > Bradyrhizobium sp. UFLA01-814. The sequence goes on from NZ_JAQOSR010000158.1 coordinate 4,151, forward strand.
CCCGACGGCAAGGTGGTTCCATCCGATCACCGGCAGCAGCTGCGTGCCAGGGCCAACCAGCTCTGGCACACCGATTCTTCCTTCAAGCGGGTGCCGGCGCTGACCTCGATCCTGTCGGCGCGCATCATCCCCGAACATGGCGGCGAGACCGAATTCGTCTCGATGCGGCTTGCCTTCGAGCGGCTCGACAAGGACACGGCGAAGCGGCTGGAGAACGCGTTCGCCTGGCACTCCTACGCGCATTCGCGCAGCAAGGTGGCGACCGGCCTCGCAACGACTGAAGAGGTCGACGCGCTGCCGCCGGTGTGCTGGCGCATGGTCTGGCGCAATCCCGTCAACGGCCGTGGCGCGCTGTATCTCGCCTCCCATGCCTATGGCGTCGAGGGCATGGATGCCGAGGCCGGCAAGGCGCTGATCGAGCAATTGACCGAAGCCGCGACCGCGCCCGGCGTCAGCTATCTGCACCAATGGAAGCAGGGCGACGTCGTGATGTGGGACAACCGCGCCACCATGCATCGCGGCCGCCCCTGGCCGGCGCATGAGGGCCGCCTGATGATTCGCACCACGATCTCGGCGACCGAGGCCGATGGCGTCGCCAACATGCACCTGCCCTCGCCGCAGGCGGCGGAGTGAGGCGAATGCGAATGTTTCCCCGTCATCCTGAGGTGCGAGCCTTGCGGCGCAATTGCGCCGCTGGGCGAGCCTCGAAGGATGCACGGCCACCAGCTGGGCCGTCGATCCTTCGAGACGCGCTTCGCGCTCCTCAGGATGACGGAGAGCGCGTGCAGTGCGCGGCTTACGTCGGCGACAAACTGTCGCTGATTGCGGCCTGCTTCACGCCATACGCATCGGCGCCCGCAACTTAATTCGAAGGGAGTTTCGCCGCTGGATAGCAAAACAACCCGAGTTCCCCGCAATCACAGCCATTATTCCCGATCCGTGGAAATTTTAATGTTGTGGGGTCATCCGAATTGCCAATCCCCGCGCGATCCTCGCTGGTTGCCCGACAGCCTCACCGTGGTATCGTCGATGCCAATCGGCCATTGAGACCGAAATGTGGGAGGGGACCATGCGGAGCGTGCAAGCGCTGGCCGTCGCGGTGTTGTCTGTGCTGATCATCGGCGACGTTTCACGCGCAGCCGAGCCGAAACCGGGCGGCATCTTCAGGATCTATCACCGCGACAGTCCGGGCAGCGCCTCGATCCACGAGGGCGCGACCTATTCGCTGAACGTTCCGTTCATGCCGATCTTCAACAATCTCGTCATCTTCGACCAGCACATCGCCCAGAACAGCGCCAGCACGATCCGGCCCGAGCTTGCGGAGAGCTGGGCCTGGAGCGGCGACAACAAGACGTTGACCTTCAAGTTGCGCAAGGACGTGAAATGGCACGACGGCAAGCCGTTCACCGCAGCCGACGTCAAATGCACCTTCGACATGCTGATGGGCAAGTCGCAGCAGAAGTTCCGGCAGAACCCGCGCAAGTCCTGGTACGAGCAAGTCGAAGAGGTCACGACCAACGGCGACTATCAGGCGTCGTTCAAGCTGAAGCGGCCGCAGCCCGCCCTGCTGTCGCTGCTCGCCTCGGGCTATTCGCCGGTCTATCCCTGCCATGTGTCGCCGGCCGAGATGCGCACCAAGCCGGTCGGCACCGGCCCGTTCAAGTTCGTCGAGTTCAAGGCCAACGAGTCGATCAAGCTCACCAAGAACCCCGACTACTTTAAAAAGGGCCTGCCTTATCTCGACGGTATCGAGTTCACCATCATCCCGAACCGCTCGACCGCGATCCTCGGCTTCGTCTCCGGCAAGTTCGACATGACGTTCCCGACCGAGGTCTCGATCCCCCTACTCAAGGACGTCAAGTCGCAGGCGCCCAACGCGGTCTGCGTGGTGGAACCGAACAACGTCTCCACCAACATCATCATCAATTCGACCGCGCCGCCGTTCGACAATCTCGACATCCGCCGCGCGCTGGCGCTGGCGCTCGACCGCAAGGCGTTCATCCAGATCATGTTCGAGGGCCAGGGTGACATCGGCGGTACCATGGAGCCGGCACCGGACGGGCTGTGGGCGATGCCGAAGGACATGCTGGAGCAGATCCCCGGCTACGGTCCCAACATCGAGAAGAACCGCGAGGAAGCCCGCAAGCTGATGCAGAAGGCGGGCTACGGCCCAGACAAGCACCTGCAGATCAAGGTCTCGACCCGCAACATCGCGGTCTATCGCGATCCCGCGATCATCCTGATCGACCAGATCAAGAGCATCTACATCGACGCCGAGCTCGACGTCGTCGACACCGCGCAATGGTTCCCGAAGATCGCCCGCAAGGACTACTCGCTCGGCCTCAACCTCACCGGCAATGCCGTCGACGAGCCCGACCAGTCGTTCTACGAGAACTACGCCTGCGGCTCGGAGCGGAACTACACCAATTATTGCAACAAGGAGATCGAGAAGCTGTTCGACCAGCAGTCGGAAGAGACCAATACCGACAAGCGCAAGAAGCTGGTCTGGGAGATCGACAAGAAGCTGCAGGAAGACGTCGCGCGTCCGATCATCTTCCATGCCCGCACCGGCACCTGCTGGCAGCCTTACGTGAAGAATGTCACGATCATGTCCAACAGCTCCTATAACGGCTATCGTTACGAAGACGTCTGGCTGGATAAATAGACATAGCGTTTTCGAACGAAGTGGATGCCGGTTCGCGTCAAGAAGCGCATCGGAAGACAAGACACAGGCGGGATCAGGGAGAGAGCCAGGGTGTTTGCCTATATCGTGCGGCGGCTGTTCCTGATGCTCGTGACCCTGTTCGGGATCTCGGTCATCATCTTCGTGCTGCTGCGCGTCGTTCCCGGCAACATCGTCGACATCCTGTTCGACGCCGCGGGCTTCGTCGATCCCGCCGACAAGGCCAATCTCGAGCGCGAGCTCGGCCTGAGCCAGCCGATCGTGATCCAGTACCTGCACTGGATCGGCGGCCTGCTGCACGGCGATCTCGGCTATTCCTACGTCTCGGAAAAGCCGGCGCTGGAGGAAATCCTGCCGCGGATTCCGATCACCGCGCGGCTTGCCGGACTGGCGCTATTGTTCTCCGCCTCAATCGGCATTCCGCTCGGTGTCATCAGCGCCGTCCACCAGGGCTCACGGCTCGATTATGCGCTGCGCGTCGTCAGCCTCAGCGGCCTGTCGCTGCCGTCATTCTGGCTCGGCCTGCTGATTTTGATGGCCTCGGTCTCGCTGTTCGGCGCCATGCCGATCTTCAATCCGAACCCGAAAACCTGGCTCGAGGCGCTGACCATCTATGCCGTGCCGGCGATGGCGGTCGGCTTCCGCAGCGCGGCGCTCACCATGCGCATCACCCGTTCCTCGATGCTGGAGATCCTGCGCCAGGACTATATTCGCACCGCGCGTGCCAAGGGCGCCTCCGAGGCCTCCGTGAACTATCACCACGCGCTGAAGAACGCGGTGCTGCCGGTCATCACCGTGATCGGCATCGAGGCCGCGTTCCTGATCGGCGGCCTGATCGTCACCGAGACCGTGTTCAACATCCCCGGTATCGCCCGCTTCCTGGTCGAGGCGCTGCGCTGGCGCGACTATCCGATCGTGCAGAACCTCGTGATGTTCATCGCCGTCGTGGTGGTGGTCGTGAATTTCATCGTCGACATGCTCTATGCGGCGATCGACCCGCGTATCCGGTTTGGAGACTGAGCATGATCCGGAAAAGTGGGAACCGGTTTTCCTTGCGACAAACGCGAAGCGTTTGCGCTGAGATCATGCTCAACTAAAGAGGCCACGTGGCAACGATCAATTTCGACAGCGAATTGCGACGTGCCGGGGCCAACGCCACCGGCGGCTGGGGACGGTTTGCGTTCCTCGCGCAACGCCACGTGCTCGGCACAATCGGCCTCGTCATCATGCTGCTGTTCGTGCTGACCGCGATCTTCGCGAACGTCATCAGCCGCTACGATCCGCTCAGCGTCGATTCCGCGCACCGGCTGGCTGCGCCGTCCGCGCTGCACTGGTTCGGCACCGACTCCTTCGGCCGCGACGTCTGGAGCCGCATCATCCATGGTGCGCGGATCTCGCTTGCGGTCGGCATCGGCTCGACGACGCTCGGCGCCACGCTCGGCGTGATCGTGGGCCTCGCCTCCGGCTATCTCTCCGGCTGGGTCGACCTCGTGTTCCAGCGGGTCACCGACATCCTGCAGTCGCTGCCGCTCTTGGTGCTCGCACTCGTGATGACCGCGGCGCTCGGCCCATCGCTGCCGAACGTGATCCTGGCGATCGCAATTCCCCTGATCCCGACGGTCGCGCGCGTGATCCGCGCCAACACGCTGGCGCTGCGCGAGCAGCCGTTCGTGGAGGCCGCCAAATCGATCGGCATGAGCGAGACGCGGATCGCGCTGCGCCACGTGCTGCCCAACACCATCGCGCCACTGATCGTGCTCGCCACCGCGCAGCTCGGCTCGACCATCCTGACCGAAGCGTCGCTGTCGTTTCTCGGCCTCGGCATCCCCGAGCCTTATCCGTCCTGGGGTCGTATGCTATCCGAATCAGCCGCCGAATATGTTCGCACCGCGCCGTGGCTCGTGATCTTCCCCGGCATTGCGATCAGCCTTGCGGTGTTCGGCACCAATCTGTTCGGCGACGCGTTACGCGACATTCTCGATCCGAGGCAGCGCGGCTGATGAGCGAGGCCAAGACGCTCGATACGGTTCTCGAGGTGAAGAACCTGCAGACGGTGTTCTTCACCAACTCCGGCCTGTTCCGCGCGGTCGACGACGTCTCGTTCTCGGTCCGCCGCGGCGAAACGCTGGCGATCGTCGGCGAATCCGGCTGCGGCAAGAGCGTCAGCGCGCTGTCGATCATGCGTCTGGTGCCCGATCCGCCCGGCCGCATCGTTGGCGGCTCGGTGACACTCGAGGGTACCGATCTGCTGAAGCTCGACGATGCCGCGATGCGCGACATCAGGGGCAACCGCATCTCCATGATCTTCCAGGAGCCGATGACCTCGCTCAATCCGGTGATGCGGATCGGCGACCAGATCATCGAGGCGGTGCGACTGCATCAGAAGGTCAGCAGCAAGGAGGCCTGGAAGCAGGCCGTCGACATGCTGCGGCTGGTGCGCATCCCGGAACCGGAGCGCCGCGCGCAAGAATATCCGCATCAGCTCTCCGGCGGCATGCGCCAGCGTGCCATGATCGCGATGGCGCTGGCGTGCCGGCCGGCGCTCCTGATCGCGGACGAGCCGACCACAGCGCTCGACGTCACCATCCAGGCGCAGATCCTGGCGCTGATCGTCGATCTGCAAAAGCGGCTCGGCACCGGGCTGATCCTGATCACCCACGACCTCGGCGTCGTCGCGCAAACCGCGCAGCGCGTGATCGTGATGTACGCCGGCAAGAAGGTCGAGGAGGCGACGGTCGAAGCTTTGTTTGAGACGCCGCTGCACCCCTACACGCGCGGGCTGATGGCGTCGATGCCGGCGGTGATCGCGCTCGGCGCGAAGACCGATGCGCGGCTGACCGAAATCCCCGGCATGGTGCCGTCGCTGACCAAGCTGCCGCCCGGCTGCGCCTTCGCGCCGCGCTGCAAGCTGGCAGTCGACCGCTGCCGGCAGGAATATCCGCCGCTCGACGAGATCAAGAGCAATCATTGGGCCGCGTGCTGGCGCGCCGGCGAGATAGCGGAGGCGTCATGACCGAACAGCGCCCGCTTCTCGAGGTGACCGACCTCGTCAAGCACTACGCGGTGCGCGGCGGTGTGCTGCGCCGCCAGGTCGGCACCGTGCATGCGGTCGATGGCGTCAGCTTCGCACTCGGCGCCGGCGAGACGCTCGGGCTGGTCGGCGAATCCGGCTGCGGCAAGTCGACGGTGGCACGCACCGTGCTGCGGCTGGTCGAGCCGACCAGCGGCGCCATCAAGCTGGATGGCGAGGACATCGCGCCGCTCAGCAAGACCGCGCTGCGGCCGTACCGGCGCTCGATGCAGATCGTGTTCCAGGATCCGTTCGCCTCGCTCAACCCGCGCATGACGGCCGGCGACATCGTCGGCGAGCCCCTCACCGTGCATGGCCTTGCGACCGGCGCGAAGAAGCAGGAGCGTGTCGCGGAACTGTTCCAGCAGGTCGGCCTGCGGCCCGACCAGATGAAGAATTTCCCGCACCAGTTCTCCGGCGGCCAGCGCCAGCGCATTTGCATCGCGCGCGCGCTGTCGCTCGGGCCGCGGCTGATCGTCTGCGACGAGCCGGTCTCCGCGCTCGACGTCTCGATCCAGGCGCAGGTGATCAATCTGCTGATCGACCTGCAGCGCCAGCAGAACTTCTCCTATCTGTTCATCGCGCACGATCTCGCGGTCGTCGCGCATATCAGCCACCGCGTCGCGGTGATGTATCTCGGCCGCATTGTCGAGATCGCCGACAAGCACGAGCTGTTCGCCAATCCGCGCCACCCCTACACCCAGGCGCTGCTCGCCTCGGTGCCGATCGCCGACCCCAAGGCCAAGCGAACCGCGCCGCTGATCGACGGCGATGTCCCGAGCCCGATCAATCCACCTTCAGGCTGCGCCTTCCACACCCGGTGCCGCTACGCGATGGATCGCTGCAAGACCGAACGCCCGGTGCTGCAGGCGGCCGGCCCGGCGCATCAGGTCGCCTGCTGGCTGAATGACGGCACGGGGCGCGAGGAATGACTCAGCTGTCGTCCCTGCGAAAGCAGGGACCCATAACCACAAATGTTCGCTGTTGCGCCGCGCTGTGGCCCCCAGCTTTTTTGAATCACCACGTCCTGTGGTTATGGGTCCCGGGTCGCGCTCCGCTTGCCCGGGACGACGGCGGTTAGGCGACAGCCTCGATCTCCACCACGATCTTCCCCGTCGTCACCTGCTCGCCCTCGGCGACATCGATCGACGACACCGTGCCCGCGACGCCGGCGGTGTGGACGTGCTCCATCTTCATCGCTTCCAGCGTCATCACCGGCTGGCCGGCCGCGACCTTGTCGCCCGGCTTCACCAGCACCGCGACGACCCGGCCGTTCATGGCCGCGCGGACCTTGCCGTCGCCGCCGGCCGCCGTCGCGCTCTCCGGCGGCGCCAGCGTGAGATCGCGCGCTGCCAGCGTGACACCGCGATGCAGGATATGGAGCCGATCGCCATCGCGCAGGAATCTGGCCTGCTCCATCACCCCGTCGTGGTGGAAGCGGATGCTGTCCTGGCTGAGCTCGTCGATCACGAAGCTGAAGCGATCGCCGTTGCGGATCGCGAGGTAGCTGCCGTCCCGCTCGCGGACAATCTCGATCTCCTGCACGCCGTGGCCGAAATCGATCCGCAGGCCGAGCGGGAATGTCGCTGCGATCGACCGGCCGCGCTGCCATGGCGGCGCGTGCGGATGGGTCACGTAGAGCAGCAGCGCCGCAAGCGCGATATCGCTGCCGCGATCGGGCCGGACCGCGAGGAGCGCTTCGCGGTTGTCGCCGATGAAGGCCGTGGTCGCCTCGCCCCTGGCGAAGACCGGATGGCGCATGCAATCGATCAGGAAGCCCTGATTGGTGGTGACGCCGAAGGCGGTGACCTGCTCCAGGGCACAGATCAGCTTGCCGCGCGCCTCGTCGCGGGTCGCGCCGTGGCTGATGACCTTGGCGATCATCGAATCATAGAACGGCGGGATCTCCGAGCCGGACTGCAGCGCATGCTCGACGCGGATACCATCTGGCATCTGCCACCGCGCCATCGTGCCGGATTGCGGCATGAAATCGTGCGCGGCATCCTCCGAGCAGAGCCGGACCTCGATGGCATGGCCGGAGAACTTGACGTCTTCCTGGGTCAAGCCGAGCGGCGCGCCGCTGGCGACGCGCAGTTGCAATTCGACCAGATCGAGCCCGATGATCGCCTCGGTGACGGGATGCTCGACCTGCAGCCGCGTGTTCATCTCCATGAAGTAGAAATTGCCGGCGCGATCGAGCAGGAATTCCAGCGTGCCCGCACCCTCGTAGCCGATCGCCTTGACCGCCTGCACCGCGACCGCGCCCATCCGCGCGCGCAGCTCCGGCGTCACCGCCGGCGACGGCGCCTCCTCGACCAGCTTCTGGTGCCGCCGCTGCACCGAGCAATCGCGCTCGCCGAGATGGATGGCGTTGCCATGGCGGTCGCCGAACACCTGGATCTCGATGTGGCGGGGATTGACGATCGCGCGCTCCAGAATGACGGTTGGATCGCCGAACGCGCCCTGCGCCTCCGACCGCGCGCTGCGCAGCGCATCGGGAAATGCCGCCGCATCGGTGACCAGCCGCATGCCGCGGCCGCCGCCACCGGCGACCGCCTTGATCATCACCGGAAAACCAATGGCCCTGGCTTCCGCCAGCATCACGGCATCGCTCTGGTCGGCGCCCTGATAGCCGGGCACGCAGGGTACGCCGGCCCGCTGCATGATCTCCTTGGCGCCGGCCTTGTTGCCCATCGCAAGGATCGCCTCCGGCGATGGACCGATGAACACCAGACCCGCATCGCGGCAGGCCTGCGCAAAATCCTCGTTCTCGGCGAGGAAACCATAGCCGGGATGCACCGCGCCGGCGCCGCTCGCCTTGGCGGCGGCGATGATCGCGTCGATCTTCAGATAGGATTGCGCCGGCAGCGCCTCGCCGATCCGCACCGCCTGGTCGGCCTCGCGCACATGCAGCGCGTCGCGGTCGGCGTCCGAATAGACCGCGACGACACCATGGCCGAGCCGCCGTGCCGATCGCATGATGCGCAGCGCGATCTCGCCGCGATTGGCGATCAGGATCTTGAAGAACGGCGTCCGCTTCACGATTGCCCCGCTCATGGCCGCGCCACCGAGAACTGCATGCGCTGCGGGCTGCGAGCCTCGGCCTCGCGGCAGATCGAAAGCACCTCTGCCAAGACCGTCCGCGTATCGCGCGGATCGATCACGCCGTCGTCGAGCACGCGGGCGCTGGTCGAGAACACGTCCATCTGGCTGTCGAACACGCCGGTGATCTGCGCCTTCATCGCGTCCAGCTTCTCCTTCTCGATCGGCTTGCCGCGCCGCGCGGCGGCGGCTTCAGTGACGATCGCCATGGTTTCGGCGGCCTGCTCGCCGCCCATCACGGCGGTCTTGGCGTTGGGCCAGGAGAAGCAGAAGCGAGGGTGGAAACCGCGGCCGCACATGCCGTAATTGCCGGCGCCGAACGAGGCGCCGCAATACAGCGTGATCTGCGGCACCGTCGCCGAGGTCACCGCCTGGATCATCTTCGAACCGTGCTTGATCATGCCGGCCTCTTCATAGGCTCGGCCCACCATGTAGCCGGTGGTGTTGTTCATGTAGAGGATCGGCGTGCGCGACTGGCAGCAGGCCTGGATGAAATGCGTCGCCTTGTTGGCGCCGGGCACGTCGAGCGGGCCATTATTGGTGATGATGCCGATCGCTTGGCCCTGGATGCGGGCATGGCCGCAGACCGTCGCCGGACCGTAATTGGCGCCGAACTCGGTGAAGTCGGAATCGTCGATGAAGCGCGCGATCGCCTGGCGCATGTCGACGGGACGCTTGTGGTCCATCGGCATGATGCCGAGCAGTTCCTCGGCGTCATAGCGCGGCGGCTTGAACGCAGCCGGTTCGCGGTCCGGACGATCCCAAGGCAGCTTGGCCATGATGTCGCGCGCGATGCGCAGTGCATCGCGGTCGTCCTCGGCGAGATAATCGCCAAGGCCCGAAATCGAGGTGTGCATCTCGGCGCCGCCGAGCTCCTCCTCGGTCGCGATCTCGCCGGTGGCGGCCTTGAGCAGAGGCGGCCCGGCGAGGAAGGCGCGGGTGCGGCCGCGCACCATCACGATGTAGTCGGACAGGCCCGTCTGGTAGGCGCCGCCCGCGGTCGAGGAGCCGTGGGTGACGGTGACGACGGGAAGCCCCGCCGCCGACAGCCGCGCCAGGTTGCGAAAAATGTTGCCGCCACGGACGAAGTCCTCGACACGGTAGCGCAGCAGATTGGCGCCGGCGCTCTCGACCAGCTGCACATAGGGCAGCTTGTTCTCCAGCGCGAGTTCCTGCACCCGCAGCGTCTTGTCGAGGCCGTAAGGCTGCAATGCACCCGCGTCGATGCCGGCATCATTGGCGCTGACCATGCAGCGGATGCCGGAGACGAAGCCGATGCCGGCGACAAGTCCACCGCCGGGCACGCTCTTGTCGGCATCCGCCACGTCGAACATGTAGCCGGCGAGCGTCGACAGTTCGAGGAAGGGCGAGCCGGGATCGAGCACCAGCGCGACGCGCTCGCGCGGCAACAGCTGGCCGCGCCTGTGGAAGCGGTCCTTTGCCGCGGCGGAGGCGGCGCGCGTCCGCTCCTCCAGGGTGCGCATCCGGGCGATCAGCGCCAGCATGCCGTCGCGATTGCCCCGGAAGGCGGCGCTGCCGGTGGAAATCGTGTTCTCGATGATGGCCACTAGGCGCGCTCCACAAAATGCCCACTGTATTGCTGCCGCAACTCGACCTTGCGCAGCTTGCCGGTCGCGGTCATCGGCATCTCCTCGAGGATACGCACCAGCTTCGGCACCTGGAAGCCGCCGAGGTGCTTTCTGCAATGCGCCTCGATGCCGGCCTCGTCGGCCACCGCGCCGGGCTTCAGGTTGACGAAGGCGGAGACCGCCTCGCCCCATTGCGGATGCGGCAGGCCGACCACGGCGGCATTCTGCACGGCGGGGTGCGCCAGCAACGTCTCCTCGATCTTGACGGAGGCAACGTTCTCGCCGCCCGACTTGATCATATCCTTCTTGCGGTCGAGGAACAGCATCTCGCCATTGCCGTCGATCAAAGCAAGATCGCCGGTATGGTGCCAGCCGAACTTGCGCGCCTCCTCGGTCGATTTGGGGTCCTTGTAGTAGCCCATCATCACGTTGGGCCCGCGATGCACGAGCTCGCCGATCTCGCCGCGCGGCAGCAGGTTGCCATTGTCGTCCATGATCGCGGTCTCATTGACGATCAGCGATTCGCCCCAGTAATTGCCGAAGCGGTCGAGCTGCACCTCCGGGCGGGACATCGTCGTCGCCGGATACATCTCGGTCTGGCCGCTGGACAGCACGAAGTTCGGACAGAGATCGGCCATGGCGCGCTCGAGCAGCGGCTTGCCCATCGGCGCCATGGTGTAGATGCAGCAGCGCAGGCCCGACAGGTCGTAGTCGCGGCGGCGCGGATGGTCGAGGATCGCCTGATACATCAAGGACAGGCCGACGAACACGGTGAGCTCGTCGCGGACGATCGCCTCCATGCACGCGACCGGATCGAAGCCGCGCATCAGCGCCATGCGGCCGCCGACCGAGAGATAGCTAAGCAGCAGCACGTGGCCGGCGCAGTGGAACAGCGGAAACTGCCCGGTGATCCCGTCATCGCGCGAGAGCTGCATCTCGATGCAGTTGCTCATCACGGCCATGACAACGGCGAGGTGACAATGCATCGCGCCCTTCGGCCGCGAGGTGGTGCCTGACGTATAGATGATCATCGCGAGGTCGCGGTCATTGATCTCGATGTCAGGCTCGATCTCGGACTGTCCCTCCAGCAGACCGTTGAACTCCTGCAATCCGGTCTTGCCGGCATTGCCGGTCAGGTCGATTGCGATCATCTCCATGCCGCGCGCTTCCAGCGCGGCGCGGCGGTCGGCCTGGGCATGAAGGGCGTCGTCGATGACGGCGAAGCGGACCTCGGCATGGCCGAGGATGTAATCCATGTCAGACGGTCCGAGCATGGTGTTGATCGGCACCCAGACCAGGCCGGCGCGGTGAATGCCGAACAGCGCTTTGACGAATTCGACGGAGTTGTTGCAGATGGTCGAGATCTTTTCGCCCGGCTTCAGCCCGCGCTGCACCAGATGATTGGCGAAGCGATTGGCGTCGCGCTCGAGTTCGGTGAAAGTGACCTGCCGGTTGCCATCGGTCAGCGCGATGCGATCTGGAAACCGCCGCGCGGCGCGCTTCAACAGATCGCCGATCGCGACCCGCCCGATGCGGCCCGGCCCGGTGACACCGCCGGTTGCTGCGAGATTGTCCATGCGTGTTGTCTCCCCTGCTCCGTCATTCCGGGATGCGCGAAGCGCAGACCCGGAATCCAGAGGTGTGGCGCGAGATTCTCAGATGCGCAATTGCGCATCATAGTTCACGGTTCGCGTACCTCGGAATGACGGTCAGTGCCTGACCCCGAAAATCTGCCGCGCTTCGGCGGGGCTCGCGATCTCGCGGCCGGCGCGGCGCGCGCAGGCGGCGAGGCCTTCGACGAGTTGTCCGTTCGACGTCACCTTGGTGCCGTCGCCGAGATAGAACGTATCCTCGAGCCCGCTGCGCAGATGGCCCCCGAGATCGGCGGCGCGCTGATGCAGTGGCCAGATCTCGGCGCGGCCGATCGCGGTGACCTGCCAACGCGCCTCCGGCGCCTTCAGCTTCAAGAGGATCGGCAACAGCTCCGGATCGGCCGGCATGCCCGAGGCGACGCCCATGACGAAATTGTATTCGAGCGGGCCGGAATACATCCCGGTCTGCCGGTACATCCCGACGCAGCGCACGATACCGACATCGAAGCACTCGAATTCGGGAATGGTGCCGGCCGCCTTCATCACGTCGAGATAGTCCTGCACCTTCTCGACGGCGTTATCGAACATCATGGGCGGCCAGGCCCAGGTGTTGTCGGCCTTCACCTTCAGATAATTCAGCGAGCCGGCATTGCAGGCGGCGATCTCGGGCCTGGTCTCGCGTACGCAATCGAGCGCGCCCTGGTAGTTCGGGCCCGAGGTACCGGTGGTGTGGTTGATGATCACGCCGGGACAAGCCTCGCGGATCGCCTGCTGGATCTCCTTGCTGACGCCGACTTCCCATGACGGCAGATGGCCCTTGTTCGGCTCCTGCTGCCGCAGATGGATGTGCATGATGCTGGCGCCGGCGTTGAACGCGGCCCTGGCCTCGCGCGCCATCTCTTCCGGCGTCACCGGAACGTTGTGCTGCTTCGGGTCGGTAAGCACGCCGTTCAGCGCGCAGGTGATGACGGCCTTGTCGCTCATGGGTCTCTTGTCCGCTTTGCGGCGCACATGCGCTGCTGATCTTGCCATGATGAGAACTTTGTCGTCGCGTCATCTTGCGTTGACTGGCTAAGTGGATGCGCTCACGACGCAATCCGTCGCCAGCCGGTTAACACAAGACGCGACGCCCGCATGACGCCTAACCTTGCCGCCAAGCGGAAGCGGCGCAACAAGCCGGCATTACGGGGAGAACGTCATGGTCTCGATCAACCGGCGCACATGGCTTACGAGCGCGGCAGGCGCGGGATTTGCCGCTATGGCAGGCCTCCGGCCTTCGTTCGCCGAGGACACGCCCGGCGTCACCGCAACCGAGATCAGGATCGGCAGCACCACCTCCCTGAGCGGCCCGGTATCCGCGCTCGGCGTGCAGGCGCGCTGCCAGGAAGCCTATTTCAAGATGCTGAACGAGCAGGGCGGCATCGCCGGCCGGCAGATCAAATACATCTACTACGACGACGCGTTCAATCCGGCGAAGACGGTCGAGCAGGTGCGCCGCCTGATCGAAAGCGACAATGTCGCCTTCCTGTTCAACATGCTCGGCACCGCGCCGAACTCGTCGGTCGTCAAATACATCAACGCCGCCAAGGTGCCGCACCTGTTCCTGTCGGTGAACGGCGACAAATGGGGCGACTACAAGACCTATCCCTGGACCATGGGCTTTGCACCGAGCGCGCGGACCGAGGCGCAGGTGTTCGTCAAATACGCGCTGAGCCAGAACAAGAACGCGAAGTTCGCGGTGCTCTACCAGAACGACGACCTCGGCAAGGATTTCGTCGCCGGGGCCAAGGACGTGCTCGGCGAGCGGTTCGCGACCGCAGCTGTGGTGGCCTCGCACGAGGTCACCGATCCCACGATCGATTCCCAGATCGTTGCGCTCCGCGGCGCCAATCCCGATGTGCTGATCTCGGGCACCACGGCGAAGTTCTGCGCGCAGTCGATTCGCAAGATCTATGAGCTCGGCTGGAAGCCGATGCACTTCATCGCCAGCGGCGCCGCCTCGATCTCCTCGACCATTGCGCCTGTCGGCCTCGACAAGTCGCAGGGCACGATCTCGTCGGCCTATGTCAAGGACGTCGCCGACCCGGCCTGGGCCAATGATCCCGGCGTGAAGAACTTCCTCGCCTTCATGGAGAAGTACTTCCCCGACGGCAATCCGAAGGAGGGCTACAACCTCTACGCCTACACGGTGGCGCAGGTGCTGAAAATCGTGCTCGAGCAATGCAAGGGCAATTTCAGCCGCGACAACATCATGGCGCAGGCCAACAACCTGAAAGACATCGAGGTCCCGACGCTGCTGCCCGGCATCCGCGTCAACACCAGCCCGACCAATCATCACCCGCTGCAGCAGCTTCAGCTGCAACGGATCGAAGGGCCCGGCTGGCTGCGGTTCGGCGAGGTGATCCAGGGCGCGAATCTGTAGCGGAGGAGAATCCCAAATCCCAGGTGTCGTCCCGGGCAAGCGAAGCGCGACCCGGGACCGATAACCACGAATGGAGGTTATAGGGTCCTCTGGAGCCACAGCCGTCTAAAGTACTGAGATCGGTGGTTATGGGTCCCGGCTTTCGCCGGGACGACAGCGGAGGTTACGTCAGCGCGCGTTCGTTCGCGGCCTGTCCGGTGCGATAGATCGCAAGATCCCGCGAGCCGGAGAAGATCGCGCGCGGCTTCAAGCCATAGAAGCGACGAATCGAGTGGCTGAAATGCGTCGAGTCGGGATAGCCGATATCCTGCGCGAGATGCGCGAGGTTGATGTCCTGGTTGGCGAAGTGCAGCAGATGCCGCGCGCGCTTCCAGGCGCGGAAGGAGCGGAACGAGATCCCGGTCTCCTCCTTGAACAGATGCAGGAAGCGCGAGGGCGATAGCCCGGCCTCGGCGGCGCAGCCCGCCGCGGTCACCGGCTCGCCGGAGAACTGCCCGATGCGGCCGATCGCGCGCACGACACGCGGATCGAGCACGCGCTGCGGCAGCGCGTCGCCGAAGCACATGGTGTCGAACTCGGCATTCGCAATCGCATCGCGATGCTGCATCTCGGCAAGCGTCGCATAGGCGTTGCGAATGCGATTGGCGAACAGATGAGAGTCTGGTCCTTGCAAACGGCGGGCGACCGCCTCAAGGGTGCCGTCGGGCACGCTTTCCGGCTCGATCGCGACGCAGATCGCCGAGCGATATTCGCTGGTGATGGTGTGGCGCAGGTTCGGCATCGTCACCGCGAGCTCGCCATGCGACTCGCGGCCTTCGCTGGTCGACAGATGCAGCCCGTCGCGGATCGCGACATAGACATGGAATGCGCCGGGACAGCGCTCGCGCGGGCGTCCGAGCAGCCCGGCATAGAACACCCGTTCCGGCGTAATCAGCATCCGGTGACCGGATTGCTGGCTGGAGCTCTGGCACTTCGTGTCCACGATCGCGTCCATGGCGGTTCCTCCTCGCGCGGCTCTTTGGGCCGCTGCGGCGGAGCTACCATAACGCAAATTCGCAAGCTGTCACCGATGTGCTGGATCAATTCCGGGACACATTGCCTTCGGCGAGATCAGAGCCGCGCCCGCGGCGCAACGTTCTGTTCCTGCCCGGCTTTTTGCTCCGCCGCCACCGCGCGCTTGTAGCCGTCGCGCTGCTGCAGCCGCGCCCAATAGGCCGCGACATTCGGCCCGAAATCCTTGGCGAGGCCGATATTGCTGGCAAGCCGCAGCGCATAACCGTTCGTAATGTCGGCCGCGGTGAAGCGTTCCGCGCAGAGGAATTCCGACTTCGCGGCGGCGGCTTCCACTGCACGCAGCCGGCCCAGGAACCATTTTGCATAATCACCCGAGACCTGCGGGTTGCGCCGCTCCTCCGGCTCGAGCTGGCTGTAGCGGAGCACCAGCGTCTGCGGAAAGGTCAGCGTCGCGTCGGAAAAATACATCCAGTTCAGGAACGCGCCATAGGCCGGCTCATCGACGCCGACAATCAGCGGCGTCGGGCCGTATTTGGTGCCGAGATAATGGCAGATGCCGGAGGACTCCGTCATCCTGGTCTCGCCATCGATCATGAACGGGATGGTGCCGAGCGGATTGATCCCGAGATATTCCTTGGCGAACACCCGCGGCGGGAACGGCAGCATCTTCAGCTCATAGGCAAGCCCAAGCTCCTCCAGCATCCACAGCGGACGGAACGAGCGCGCGGCGTCGCAATGATAGAGCGTGATCATCAGGCGTTTCCCTTTTGCTTCAAGGCAGGCAGCGTGCCCATCATCTTGCACAATACCATGAGCATCACCTCGTCGGCGCCGCCACCGATCGAGGTCAGGCGGCTGTCGCGATAGGCGCGGCTGACCGGCGTCTCGTTGGTGAAGCCCATGCCGCCCCAATATTGCAGGCAGGCATCGGTGAGCTCGCGGCCGAGCCGGCCGGCCTTCAGCTTGGCCATGGTCGCGAGCCGGGTCACGTCCTCGCCGGCCACCAGCGCCTCGCCGGCACGATAGATCAGCGAGCGCAGCAGCTCGACCTCGGTCTGCATCTCCGCGAGCTTGAAGTGCACCACCTGGTTGTCGAGGATCGAGCCGCCGAACGCCTTGCGGTTGCGAGTGTAGTCGATGGTCTCATTGATGATGAATTCATGCGCCTTCAGGCAGGCGGCCGCGCCCCACAGCCGCTCCTCCTGGAACTGGATCATCTGGTAGGTGAAGCCCAGGCCCTCCTCACCGATCCGGTTGCGCTTCGGCACCCGGACATTGTCGAAGAAGATCTGGGCGGTGTCGGACGAACGCATGCCGAGCTTGTCGAGCTTGCGCGCGACCTGCACGCCCCTCATCTTCATCGGCACGCAGATCAGCGACTTGTTGCGGTGGACCTGACCGTCGCTGGTGTTGGCGAGCAGGCAGATCCAATCGGCCTGGGTGCCGTTGGTAATCCACATCTTGCCGCCATTGATGACGTAATCATCGCCGTCGGAGCGCGCACTGGTCTTGATCGAGGCGACGTCGGAGCCGGCGCCGGGCTCGGACACGCCGATGCACGCGACCTGATCGCCTGATATCGCAGGCACCAGGAATTCGCGCCGCACCTCGTCGGAGCCGAACCGCGCCAGCGCCGGCGTCGCCATATCGGTCTGCACCCCGATCGCCATCGGCACGCCGCCGCAGGTGATGGCCCCTAACTCCTCGGCCATCATCAGCGCGTAGGAATAATCCAGCCCCTGACCGCCGAACTCGACCGGTTTGTTGAGGCCGAGGAAGCCGAGATTGCCGAGCTTCTTGAACAGCTCATGCGCTGGGAAGATATCGGCCTTCTCCCATTCGTCGACATGAGGATTGATCTCGGCCGCGATGAACTTTTGTAGAGCGCGGCGCGGTTCGTCGTGGTCGGCGGTGAAGAGCATGTTCTCGAACTATCCTTTGTCATTCCACGGCGATGCGAAGCATCGAACCCGGAATCCTTATCCATCATCTCGAGATTCCGGGTTCGCGCTACGCGCGCCCCGGAATGACTTTTCCTTCTCACCTCCCCCTGAAAGGGGGGAGGTCGGAACGCTCGGCAACGCCGAGCGGGCCGGGTGGGGGTCACACCAGCAATCGAACGCGCGGCTTGACCCCCACCCTGCCCCTGTCTCTTATACACATCTGACGCTGCCGACGACCATGGTATAGTGTAGAT
>NZ_JAQOSR010000159.1:0-21519 GCF_046718885.1 Bradyrhizobium sp. UFLA01-814
GGCGCCATGGGAGGGCGCGCGTGCGGACGGCTTTGCTCTACCGAGCTACACCATCACCGGGGACACGACCCTGCCGGCCCTGCCGGGGGCGGTACACCTCTTGGACGCAGTTGCCAGCTCCACCTGCTTCAGCGAAGGCGATTGGTCCTCAGCGAACTTGCTTTTCTTCACAACATGCGCCGGACTCACTCGGACATTCATCATGCCGGTCAAACCTCTAACTGAACAGTCTTGGTCCCTGGGATCGGGTCAGGGGAAAGTCGCCCCCTTCCCAAGGACCGCTGCGCATAAGCGAGGCGGGAATCGGGTTTATTTCGAAGACATTCACAGCTCCCGGGCTGCTTTTGGCGGATTTTTTTAGTGCACAAGCATCTAGGCTTATCTGCCAGAGCGGACCCGGCGATCTCGCGTGCGAGAGAATTAGTCGTAACGGTGCGGAAGCAAAGCGAATGATCAAGTAGCAACGCGGACGTCCGACCGCGAGCCGCTCAAGGATGTCCCGACTCGGATTAACCTTGGTCCGTTCGGGCCCGCCGGGAATACCCGATAACTTTGGGGGCGGCGCCCCCTTGTCGCAATCGAATACAGGGCACGCGCTCTACGACTCGTGTTCAAAGGAGGATTTTACGTGCACCCATCCCTATGCAGCCAGAACGCGAACAATGCGAGCGTCTCGATCTCGCAGGCTTCTGCGCTAGCAGATTTCGACCGAGACAAACTGATATCACAAGAGGCGGCTTGGGCAGAGATTGAGTTCGTCAACCGTGAAATGGGTCCCACCCGGTTTTGCGGCTCGCCGGAGCACCGGCGGTTTGTAAACTGGATAAAGATCGAGCTAGCCAGGGCTCTCACTCCCGCACAGGGCGAGGTGTTCGAAGATGTATTCGAGAACTTTCCTCTCTGGAGTCCAAAATCTTGGAGCCTCGAGGTCAACGGCAAAGCCGTGCCGGTCGCCTCGTACGTGCCTTACTGTACTGGTGGCTTCACCGGTCGCCGTGCACCGCTCACGGCCGCGGCAACTTTGGCCTCGCCGGGCGGGGGCGGGCATTACCCCCGCGCCAATGGCCGCACAGTGGTGGCTTTCAAACCGAGCGCCCGCGCCGAGGGGCAGCTTGTCGATCTGGGCGTGCAGACCAACCGGGACACGATCGACTGGGCCCGCGCCGCCGGGAAGATCGCACTGGTCCGCCTTGCGCTGTCAAGCGAGTTCACTAGCTCCTATCTCGGATCGTATACTGTCAACGGAGTCTGGGAGGGGAGCAAGCGGGACGCGGGACGCTTTGCTCAGCAGCTAACGTCGAGCAGCGCCTCTGCCTATCTGCGCCGGCACATTCTGGCTGACGCAGCAAACCGTGCCGGCGTCTTGGGCGTGGTGCTGGCTTGGCAGGGCGTTTCCGACGATAACGCTGAAGGCCAATGGGAACCTTGCCCCTTCTCGTCGTCGCCTCACAGCAGTTCTGCCGGATCCGATCCGGCCAAGACAAAGCCAGGCATTCCGGCGCTTTTTGTGAATGAAACAGTTGGACGGCAATTGGCCAGCGATGCGGCCTCTGGCGCAAGCGCGACCATCACCATCGAGGCGGAGTTTGAGCAAGTATCCACGGCAGCCGTATGGGGCCTGTTGCCAGGCGCTCGCTTCGGCCATGCCGACGATGAGATCCTAATCTGCAACACCCACTCCGACGGTCCGAACATGGCAGAGGAGAACGCCGGCATTGCGGTAGTAAATATGGCGCGGTATTTTGCACAGGTTCCACTTTCCAAGCGGGAGAAGACTATGGTCTTCTTATCAGTACCTGCCCATTTCTCTAACGGCTTCCTTGGCAAAGGCTCTCGCGATTGGATCACCCAGCACCCGCAGATCGTGGCTAAGACCGTGGGTGTCCTCTGCCTCGAGCATCTTGGCTGTCGAGAGTGGCGTGATGTTCGTGATCCGGGAGGAAGCCTGCGCTACATGGATACGAGCCGGCCCCTGCAGTCGGCGATCTTGATCACTGCACCGGAGTTCGACGGGCAATCGCCCGCACCGCCGGATCCGGTGTTAGAACGTATCGTCGAAAGTGCGCTCGCCCGCTGCAAGGAGCGAGCGGCCATCCTCAGCGGTGGCGAGTTCTGGGGCGAAGGCGCAGGTTTCATTGAGCTCGGGATACCGACTATCGGCTTTTGTCCGTGGCCGGAATATTTCAAGGCTTGGGGTCCCGATGGCTTGATCTCCAAGCTGGACCCGGCGGTTTTCCATGACCAGCTTCAGTTCTCAGTCCATTGTTTGCTCGCCATGCAGGTGGAAGCCGCTGCGGCGCGCAAAGACGCCGGCTAGCAAGCCATTTATAAAGGCATGCACGGCGGGGCAGCGGCATCAACGATGCAACTGCCCCGGGCGGCCGTCGATGCGGTCAATGAGGTCAGCGACTGCTACCCGTGGTTATTGCGGAGAAGTTGCAGGCTAAGAGCGAGTAGGCAGAAGCGATTCAAAGGCAGGAATCCCTTCATCCGCGATAGTTCGGCTAGGCTAGTCTGTATCATGTTCCCGCGGGTCGGGGCGCACGCATCTTTGCGAGGTTCGACGTCAGTTCGAACGGTACCCTGCGGGGTTGCTACCGGAAGCTAGATGTTTGATCCCAGGTTTTGATGGGGCATCCTTGTCTTCCGAATCAAAGGATGCGCTATGGGCCAGGTTCTGCATGGGGGCGCCACGACGACAGAGGCGGTCCGTCGAGCGATACAGCATAGTCAAGAGAGCCTGAGGCAACTCGCCAAGCGCTACGGGATCAATCCGAAGACCGTCGCCAAGTGGAAAGGCCGGACCTCGGTCGCCGATCTTCCGACCGGCCCGAAGGAACTGCGCTCGACGGTGCTGTCGGCTGAGGAAGAGGCCGTCATCGTCGCCTTCCGGCGCTATACGCTGCTGCCGCTCGATGACTGCCTCTATACCTTGCAGCCGACAATCCCGCATTTGACGCGCTCGTCATTGCACCGCTGCCTGCAGCGTAACGGCATCAGCCGCTTGCCCGATGTCGAGGGCGACAGGCCCGCGAAGAAGAAGTTCAAGAGCTACCCGATCGGCTATTTCAACATCGACATTGCCGAGGTGAGAACCGAACAGGGCAGACTGCACATGTTCGTCGCGATCGACCGCACCTCGAAATTGGCCTTCGTCGAACTGCACGAGAAGGCCACCACCACCGTCTCCCGGGAGTTCCTGCTGCGCCTGATCGCGGCCGTCCCCTACAAGATCCACACCGTGCTCACCGACAACGGCATCCAGTTCACCACGCCCGGCGCCGGCGGATCGGCCGTACCGCTGATCAAGCAGGCCATCGCCAGCGGCGAACGCTTCCGGGCCCATGCCTTCGAATACACTTGCGCCACCAACGACATCGAGCATCGCACGACCAAGGCCAAGCATCCGTGGACCAACTGCCAGGTCGAGCGCATGAACCATCAAGGACGCAACCGTCAAGCGCTTCTATTACGAGAGCCACGATCAGCTCCGCGGCCATCTCGCCGACTTCGTCGCCGCCTACAACTACGGCCGAAGGCTCAAGACCCTCAAGGGCCTCACACCCTACGAGTTCGTCTGCAAGGCATGGGCCTCCCAGTCCGAACGCTTCACACTCAATCCGCTCCAGCAAATGCCGGGACTAAACATCTAGGCCTTTCGATTTAGCCCAGGTCGGCCGGCAGAAGAAACCGCTGGCGGAACATAAGCCGGCGTGCTTCGCGCGGCCACCAAACGCCTT
Organism: Bradyrhizobium sp. UFLA01-814; assembly: GCF_046718885.1. Taxonomy (NCBI): domain Bacteria; kingdom Pseudomonadati; phylum Pseudomonadota; class Alphaproteobacteria; order Hyphomicrobiales; family Nitrobacteraceae; genus Bradyrhizobium; species Bradyrhizobium sp. UFLA01-814. The sequence goes on from NZ_JAQOSR010000159.1 coordinate 3,741, forward strand.
TGCGGCAGGCGTCAGCTGGCTTCACCAGGGGAGAGCCTCTCCATTGAACCGGGTAAAAGCGCCGCTGTTTTCTGGCGTAAGCTGGCCGATCCGCTTGATGATGCCAATCGCGCTCTCTTCGGTAGAAATCATCGCGGGATTTTCTCCGGCCTTTAGTGCCATGTCGGTCCTCACCCAGCCAGGGTCCATCAGGCCAACGACGATACCGTGCTCGGCCCAGTCACGCGAAAGTGCGCGCATGCCGCTGTTGAGGGCTGCCTTGGAGGCTCGATAGGCGTATCTCTCGTGCGCGTTTACGGCCTTCGTCCATTCCCTGCTGACAGAGCCGTAGGCGCTGGTAATTACAACCAGCTTCTTTTCGCGGCCAGCCTTTAGATTTGCGAGCATTACCTGCGACAATAGCATCGGACCGAGCGCATTCACGCGCATGCACTGGATGTAATTTTCGCCGTCGATCTCGTATGCCGTCTGGGGTTTAGGATGGCCATTGATCCCTGCGTTGAGTAGGAGGATATCGATCGGCTCGTCGCCCAGCGTGCTCTTGATCGTCCTGATCGAGGCTTCGTTCGCCATGTCGATGGGCAGGACACGTGCGCGACCATTTGACGCTGCAGCAATCTCCGTGAGCGCGTCGGCTCTCGCCGGCTCGCGGCAGCAAGCAATCACCTTTGCTCCGCTGTCGACATACTGCCGCGCAAGTGCAAGGCCGACGCCGCGGTTCGTGCCGGTGATCAAGACTATGGTCATGGTGGAAACCCTGTTCTCAGAAGTATGGTCAGAGCGTAGGGACAACATACGCCGAGATTCCCCAATCTAGCGAATGTGACGCGAGATTTCAGCGAAAAATCTTGCTTCATGCCTGCTTTCGCTTGTGCAGTGATCTATGCATGTGCTGCAGGTCCGGTTAATGCTTGAGGAACAATCGCTGTTCAGAAATGCTAACGACCCGGATGCTTCTCGGCGTTGCTGCAGCGGCTCTCTGCGAAATTCTTAGGGGAACTCTTATCGTCTGGTCGCCTGCATTATAAGACTTCACCACACGATCAACTCACTTGCGATGCGCGAGGCCTCCATATGCGCCCCTCCCTACTGTAGAAAGGACTCACCAATGTTAATGCGCGTACCGTTAAACGGCCGAGCGTGTAGTCGATGGTCCTTGGGATACCATCCGCGTGGTACTTGAGGCTTCAGGCGCAGCGGATGCATCTCAGATGACCCGCCCCGGATTCAAAAGGTTATCTGGGTCGAGCGCCTTCTTGAGCGTTCGCATTAGCGCAATTTCAGCTTCGCTCCGCGCATGTCCGAGCCACTTCTTCTTGAAGCTCCCGATGCCGTGTTCGGCAGAGATGCTGCCGCTCATCTCTTTGACCAAGCCATAGACGATGCCGTCCACCACGTCCTTGGGCTGTGCTCCCGCTGGTGAACCAGGGACCCAGACGAACAGGTGCAAATTGCCATCGCCGATGTGGCCGAAATGAATGCTTTGGCAACTTGGAATCTGCAAGCCGAGCGACGCTTTACAGTTCGTGGCAAACTCATCCATTCGGCTGACCGGTAGACCAATGTCGTAGCTGAGTCGGGGGCCGATCATCCGTCCCAATTCGCCGGTGTCGCGCACGGCCCAAAAGTCGTGCGTCTGCGCCAGTGATTGAGCGATGGTGGCATCGGAGACCAAGCCCAAATCCATCGTGCGCTCGATCCAGTATTCCAGTCGAGGCGCGTCAATCTGCTGGTCCGTTCCCTGCACTTCCAAGAGCACGTAAAAGCCTTCCCCGCCAGTGAGCGGCGGTCGCACACCTGCCCGCGTCGTGGCGGTCTCCCAGAAGTCCGGCCACATGACTTCAAAAGCCGACAAAAGCGGCCCTAAGTCCCTTCGCGCCGACTGGAGTAACGCGACCACGGCGCCGTAATCGTCGACGCGACACAAGGCCGTCATAGTGGACTTCGGCTTGGGAAAGAGCCGCAACACCGCGCGTGTGATGATGCCGAGGGTACCTTCTGATCCGATGAACAGTTGCTTAAGGTCATAGCCGGAGTTATTCTTCAGCAGCTTGTTCAGACCAGTGATGATCGTCCCGTCAGGCAGAACGACTTCCACACCGAGCACCAGTTCGCGAGTCATGCCGTAACGCATGACCCTGTTGCCACCGGCGTTGGTGGAGAGATTGCCGCCAATCGCACACGAGCCGCGCGCCCCGAGATCCAGCGGAAAAAAAAGGTCGGCGTCGTCGGCAGCCGTCTGGATTGTCTCAAGCGGCGTGCCGGCCTTCACAGTCATAGTCAGAGCCGCGCGATCAATCTCATCAATTCCCGTCATCCGCTCAAGGGAAATGGCGACCCAGCCCGCCTCGGGCACCGCGCCCCCACAAAGGCCAGTGAGCCCACCTTGCGCCACAAACGGTAATCCGAGCCTTCGGCACTCCACGACTGCAGAGGAAAGACCCTGAGCGTCGACGGGACGAATTACCGCTAGGGGAACCTGCGGCAAGCTGTGCCAGTCTTTGCAGTTGCGGTTGGGAATTTCAGCACCAGTGAGAACGGCGCTTGGGCCGAGTTCTTCGCTCAAGGCGCCGAAGAGCTGTTCAGGTGCATCGACCGGTGTCGTCGTGGTGTTCATGCACTTCCCTCCAGTTGAATAGACCGCAATGGTAGTGCGGTCGTCCGATGATGACGTTTAGCGCCGCGCGTTGAAGTGAGGCCGAAGGCTTCGATTTCTTGCCGGTACAGCTGCGCGAGGTCCAAGTGCCTTTTCCTTAAGGGCAGGCGGAAAGTGGAGTTCGCCACTCCTTTCTGGTCTACTTCGCGAGCCAGGTGGTAAAGCGCTGGCGCAGCTCGTCGCCTTTGTCGGCCCAGAAGACAGCATCTCTCGGCAGAGCACTACGCATGTTTTCGGGCGCAGTCGGAAGGTCCGGCTTCATCGCCGAGTCAACAAGCGCCATGGCGTCCTTGTTGGCGGGCCCGTAAGGCAGGTAGTGTGTCAAGTCGGCCTCCGGCTGGGGCGAACCGGCGAACGCCAGGAACCGGTAGGCGGCGTCCTGGCTCGGACTGCCCTTGGGAATCGCCCAGAGAGCGAACTCAAACACCTGAGCATCCCATACCATCCCGAAGTGCTTGCCCGAGTTCTTCACAGCATCGTAGATGCGCCCGTTCGCGGCTTGAGTCATGACGACCTGACCATCAGACAGAAGCTGCGCCGGCTGGGCGTTGGACTGATACCAGACGACATCCTTCTTGATCGTATCGAGTTTCTTGAAGGCGCGGTCGACGCCCTCGGGCGTGTTGAGGACCTTGTAGATATCCTTGACGGCCACGCCGTCGGCGACCAGCGCCCATTCGAGCGTTTTGTCCGGAGACTTCTTCAGTCCGCGCTTGCCGGGGAATTTCTGCGTGTCGAAGAAGTCGGCGATGGTCTTCGGGCCGTTCGGCAGCTTGTCCTGATCGTAGGCGATGATCGTGGTAGAGAGTAGAAATGGCACCCCGCAGTCCGACGCGTCGGCGCCCATCAACTTGGTCCGGTCCAGGTCCAACCTTTTCCAGTCGATCGTCTCGAGGACACCCTCGGCGCACAGTTGCAGGACCGCGTCGACGGCCATGTCGACCACGTTCCAGCTCACGCTTTTCGACTCGACCATGGCGCGGATCTTGGAGAACTCACCGTTATACTCGTCTTCGGTGATCTTGATCCCGGTGGCCTTCGAGAAGGGCTCGAAAAAGGTGCTACGCACGGCTTTCTGGTAAGCGCCGCCATAGGAGGTGATCGTCATAGGAGGTGATCGTCGCTGGCCATCGGCAGAAGCGGGTTTTGCCGGCGCAAACGTACCCGCTGCCAGGCCAATTGCGGCCAAGGCATTCCAAATCGTCAATGGATTTCTCATGGTCTACCCTCTCCCTCTCCCTACTGTAACCATCCCCGGAATGGAGGTGGCGTTGAAGGCCCAGCTTGCTCGCGGCAAACCCTCGGTCGTCGTCAGGGCGTCCGACAATTCTTAGTTTTCCTGCCGATGGTGATGACCGTGCCCGGCTCGAGCGCCACTAGGAATTCACGTAGTACGAATGCCGCGCAGGCGCTCCGAGCGGCGCCGCAGCAGCTCGACGGTCGTCAGCATGGCGATGGAGAAAAGGATCAGCACGGTGGCGGCGGCAGTAATGGTCGGGCTTATCTCCTCGCGGATACCGGAAAACATAGCCCTCGGCAACGTTCGTTGCTCGACGCTGCCTACGAAGAGGGCTAGCACCACTTCATCGAAGGAGGTGCCGAAGGCAAAGAGCGCACCGGAGATCATGCCCGGTAGGATGAGCGGCAGGATAATATTGAAGAAGACGGTGATCGGCGGCGCGCCCAGCCCCGCGGCTGCACGGGTTAGCGAATGGTCGAAAGCCATCATGGTCGCAGTCACAGTGATGACGACAAAAGGCGTGGCTATCGTCGTGTGCGCGAGGATAAGCCCCGTATAGGTATTAAGTAGCCCGACTTCGGCATAGAAGAAATACGCGGCCACCGCGGTGATCACGAGTGGAACGACAATGGGTGAGATCAGCAGGCTCATCACCACCGTGCGCCAGGGGAAGTTCGGACGACTGAGCCCGAGCGCGGCTAGCGTGCCCAGCGCCGTCGACAGCAGCGTAACCGACACGGCGACGAAGATCGAGTTGTGCAGCGCGCCCTGCCAGCGGTTGGTCAGAAAGAATTCCTCATACCAGCGTAGCGATAGTCCTGGCATCGGATAGGTAAAGAAAGGCACAGAATTGAACGAGAGCGGGATGATCACGAGGATCGGCGCGATCAGAAACAGCAGCACCGCCCCGCAGATCAGCCGGTGCATGTAGTACCAGCCCTTCTCCATCGGAGAGGCATAGGTGGACGCGGCCATCGTTCTTATCCCATCTTGATCCGGTCGACGCCGACCAGCTTGTTAAAGACATAGTAAAGCAGCAGGGTCGCGGCGAGCAGGATGGCGCCAAGCGCCGAGGCCATTCCCCAATTGAGTTCTTCGTTCGTGTAGTGGGCGATGAAGGAGCCGACCATCTGGTCGTTCGGCCCCCCGACTAGCGCGGGGGTGATGTAGTAGCCCAGGCACAGAATGAAGGTCAGCAGACAGCCGGCAGCGATCCCCGGCAGGGTCTGCGGGAAGTAGACCTTCCAGAAGGCGTAGAATGGTCCGGCGCCGAGAGAGCGGGCGGCGCGGACATGGCTGGGAGAGAGCGTCTTCATCACGCTGTAGATTGGCAGTAGCGTGAAGGGCAGCTGGATGTGGGTCATGGCTACCATCGTGCCGACCCGATTGAAGATGAGTTGGGCCGGCTGCGATATGATGTTTAGCCCCATCAGCATTTCGTTGATTACGCCGTGCTGCTGCAGGAGTACGACCCAAGCCGTGGTGCGCACCAGCAGCGAGGTCCAGAACGGCAGCACGACCATGATCATCAGCAAATTGCTGTACTTGGGCGGCAATGTCGCCAGGAGATACGCCACAGGGAAGCCCAGCAGCAGGGTCATGGCGGTCACGGCGACGCTGATACCAAGCGTGCGTAAAAGCATGTCGCGGAAGATGGCGTTCTCCGGAGGTGAGGCGACGATCTGGCTGTCGTGGCCATACTGGTAATCGAGCGAACGCAGCAGGTAATAGGCCGTATAGGCCGAGTCTCCGCGCTTAAGCAGGCTCCAAACGTCGTGCCGCCCCCAGATTGGGCTAATCTCGATCAGCGCCGCCTTGTAGGGGCCAGCGGAAAGCGCGCTCGCCCTTCGGCCGCTTGACGTGATCTGGCTGGCAACGCCGGGCAGCTCATAGTTTATACGCTTACCGATCGTCCCTATGGTCTTCTGCGACCAAGCCTGCCCGAGGTCTTCGGCGAGAGCGGCATAGACGTTCTCGTGGGGCAGCTCCTTACCATCCCAAGCGCTTAACGCTGCCGTGGTTCGCGGCATCAGCATCAGCAGCGCATCATCATGGATCGCGTTGAACATCATCCGGCCGATCGGCAAGATGAAGGCAATTAGGATGAACAGCAGCAGCGGCAGGACGAGGGTGAAGGCCCTTAGCTTGCGCCGGCGCTCGACTCGCTGCAACTGGATCCGCAACGGCATGCCATCGGAACTCCCGGCGATTGGGATGGCCATCGTTACCATCGACTCCTCTCTTTCAGTTCGTTCTGGATAGCGAGGAGGACGAAACCGCTCCCCGCCGTTCCTTGGTCTTATTTCGCGAGCCAGGCGGTAAAGCGCTGGCGCAGCTCGTCGCCCCTCTCAGCCCAAAGGACCGCGTTTCTCACCAGAACATTGCCCGTAGGATCGGACGCAGTCGGAAGGTGCGGCAGCATCGTCGGATCGACAAGCGTAATCGCGTCCTGGTTGGTGGGCCCGGAGGGTAGGTAGCGCGTCAGGTCGGCCTGCGACTTGGGCGAACCGGCGAAGGCGAGGCACTTGTACGCGGCGTCCAGCCGCGGACTGCCCTTGGGGATCGCACAGACACCCAACTCCCACTGCTGGGCATCCCACATGATTTCGAAATGATTGCCGGAGTTCTTGACCGCATCGTAGGTGCGGGTATTGGTGGCGTAAGTCATGACGACCTGGCCATCTGCCAGAAGCTGCAGCGGCTGAGATTGGGCCACGTGCCAGACAACATCCTTCTTGATCGTGTCGGGCTTCCTGAAGGCGCGACACACCCCCCTCGGGCGTGTTGAGAATCTCGTAGACGTCCTTGACGGGCACGCCGTCGGCGATCAGCGCCCATTCGAGATTGCCCCGAGGCGTCGTCCTTTGCAATCCGCGCTTGCCGGGGAATTTCTGCAGGTCGAAAAAGTCGGCGACGGTAGTTGGGCCGTTCGCCAGCTTGTCCTTGTCATAAGCGATGACCGTGGCAGAGACGACGTACGGCAGCCCGCAGTCATACTTGCCACCGCTCAGGAACTTCGTCCGGTCGAGGCCCAGCTTTTTCCAGTCGATCGTCTCAATGGCCCCCTCAGCGCACAGTTGTATGGCCAAGCCGGTGTCGACCACGTCCCAGCTCACGCTTTTGGCCTCGACCATGGCGCGGATCTTGGCGATCTCGCCGTTGAATTCATCTTCCGTGATCTTGATCCCGGTCGCCTTCAGAAAGGGCTCGAACATGGCCTTGCGCAGGGCGGCCTGGTAGGCTCCACCCCAAGCGACGATCGTCAGCTGGTCGTGGGCGAAAGCCGGTTTCGACGGCACAAGCGTACCCGCTGTCAGGCCGATTACGGCCAAGGCGCCCCCAATCATCAATGGCTTTTTCATTGTCGACCCTTCGCTGCTGTGCCACCTCCAGGATGGAAGCGGCGTTGCGGCCTCGCTCGCGCTGAAGCCTCGGTCGTCGTCACGGCGCGTCGAGCGCGCGACAATCCTCCGCCTTCCAGCCGATGGTGATCGCTGTGCCCGGCTCGAGCTGCACCAGGCCTTCCGAGTTCGGCAGCTTGATTACGAAGTCATCATGGCCGCACACCGAGACGCGGGTGCGAACGTGGTCGCCCAGATAGATCACCTCGGCAACCTGCGCGCAGAAGATATTGGGCAGCGAGCTCGGCGTCGGATTCAGCTGCACTCGCTCCGGCCGCAGCGACAGCACGGTCGGCCGGCCGACTGCCTCGACATTGATCGCCAGCGCCTGCACGCTGCCCGCGCCCGCAATCTCCACCTTGCAGCTCGTGCCATCCATCGCCACGACCTTGCCATGCAGTCGGTTGTTCTCGCCGATGAACTGGGCGACGAAGGCGTTCTGCGGCCGCTCATACAGTTCAGCAGGCGGGGCGAGCTGCTGGATTACCCCGTCGTTGAACACCGCTATGCGGTCCGACATCGTCAGCGCCTCGCCCTGGTCATGCGTCACATAGACCACGGTGACGCCAAGATCCTCGTGGATATGCCTGATCTCGAGCTGCATCTGCTCGCGCAGCTGCTTATCCAGCGCCCCGAGCGGCTCGTCCATCAGCACGAGCTTGGGATCAAAGACGAGGGCGCGAGCAAGCGCGACGCGCTGTTGCTGGCCGCCAGAAAGCTGGGCGGGCCGGCGCTTGCCATAGGCGCCGAGCCGGACCATGTCGAGCGCCCGCTTGATCCTGGCTTCGATCTCGGCCTTGCCGAGCTTGCGCACTTTGAGCGGGAAGGCGAGGTTCTCCTCGACCGTCATATGCGGAAACAGCGCGTAGTTCTGGAACACCATGCCGATGTCGCGCTTGTGCGGGGGCATGTTGTCGATCGAGCGTCCATCGAGAAGAATCCGGCCCTGGGTAGGCACCTCGAAGCCAGCGAGCATCATCAGGGTCGTCGTCTTGCCGGAGCCGGAGGGCCCCAGCATGGTCAAGAACTCACCCCGGGCGATATCCAGGTTGAGATTCTTAACGACCAGCGTTTCGCCGTCGTAGGTCTTCTGGACATCGGAAAACTTCACAAAGGCATTGTTCGTGCCTGACATCGCCCCTCTCCCCGCCTCTGGCGCTTCTTCCGCTGCCGCGCCGCCGACGACCAGATCACGATGTTTTATCCTGTCGGATTGCAGCTTCTTATGTGCATGGTCCAGATCGCAGGGACACGCCTGCCGAAGGCCTCTGCGGTTGACGAAATGGCGCATTCATCCCTTGCCTGCATTTGAATCTGCGACCTGCGGCCGACAGAAGTTTTGTCTGTCACGGAAATATTATCGCGCCGCCAGAGCTGAATTTCGCTAATATCGTCACCGGCACAGCCGAATTCCCGCGCCAACTCAAGCGAATATGAAGGTTTATGTCAGCGCAGCGTTCCGCTTGGAGAGCGCTCAAAAATCATACGCGAACGGGACAGGCCGCTGTCTTAACGACAAGACGTATCCGATCGCGGTGCGCGCTCGCGCTCGTGGCACCTTTCCTCGAATCCGGCCAGGATATGACGATCACCTGAGCAAGGAGGAAACGAACGGCCCGACCGTACTCAGGGCGCTCTTCCTCACATGCGAATTTTCAGTCTCGCTTATGAACTTGGCTTCATGAGTGCAATTTTTGCGCGGCCTGATTCGAACAATCGATTTACTCGCCGCTGAGCCCTCCAAGCCCAGCAAGCCGCCTCAGGTATAGTTGGTATCGCCGAACGGCGTGTCGATCATAGACACATGCTTGAAATAGTGACCGACGTAGCGCCATAGAGCTGTACCGCTTCTCGTCCGATCGCCTTCGCTGACCGGCCGATCTGGATCTTTGCCACCGAAATCGCGCGCGCACGTTCGGTCGCATCGCCGTCCGCGGCCATCATCGCGGCATACATGGCCTCGACCGCGACTGCTCCAACTCGACAAACATTTCCACGGCTCGGTGCTGCAGCGCCTGGAACATGCCAATCTTCTTGCCGAACTGCTCGTGCGACTTGAGATCCAAGCGTGATAGTCTGCATCTTGTCAAAACAGCCGACGGCCTCCGCGCCAGAGGGCTGCGATCGCCTCGTCGGCCACTCGTGAGATGACGGGGAACGCGTCGGCGGGATCGCCGATAACATTGGCTCCCTCAACGCGGACGCTCTCGAGCCTAATCTCGGCCGCGTACCGGCCGTCGTGTGACGGATAACCGCGGCGCGTCAGGCCGGGCGGATCTGCGCCGATCAGGAAGAGGCCTATCCCATTCTTGTCGCGGCAACGTCCCGCGGCTCGCGCCGAGACGAGATGGTTGTCGGCTTCGCGTGCATCTCAACGTCTAGGAGGTCGTAGCGTGCCTGCGGCTCGGCGTAACCGAAGGCGAATTTGGTCTGGCCTTCCGCGATTGCGGAGATGAACTTCGCCTTCTGCGCCTCGCTCGCTCCATGACGAAGGATGCCGCCAGGCAAGCACCACGGTTGCAAAATACGGCTCGAGGATCAGCGCTTTGCCGAAGGCCTCCATGACGATCATAGTCTCGACCGCCCCTCCGGCGAAGCCCTCGTATTCCTCGGAGAAAGGTAACGCCAGAAGCCCGAGCTCAAGCTCCGCCGTCGCCTGCTGGATTTCGGATCCCTTGAGCTTAAGAATGGAGGTTGCAGGGTCCTGCGTTCCGCTCCGCCGCTTTGATGCGTTGGCCATCACCCGCAACCACGTCATCTCGAGCGCCTTCAGCTGGACTTCAAGTTCGGCCATCTTCTCTTGGGGGCTCTTCGTGTCGACCAGGAGGAGGAAAACCCTGCTGCTTCTTTGCATCGGGATCGAATTTGGTCCTGACCAGGCAGAAAATCCAATCGGCGCAGTGCGCCGACGAGGTCCAGGTCTTCTGACCATCACGATGTAGTGGTCGCCGTCGCGCACCGCTCGGGTTTTGAGCGAAGCGAAATCGGAGCCCGCGCCGGGTTCTGAGAAGCCTTGGCACCACCAATCTTCAAGCTTGAGGATGCGGGGGATGTAGTATTTTTTCTTCTGGGCCTGATTGCCGAAGGTGTAGATGACCCGGCCGACCAGAGATAATCCATAGTCATACATCGTCCGCGCGGGAAACCCACGCACTTCCTCTTCGAAGATATATTGTCACACGAGGGTCCAACCGCGCCTCCATTTTCCTCAGGCCAGTACGGGATGCCCTTCTTATTGAGGATGGGTTGCCCCGCGATCATTTTCATCTTTCGACAGCTGCCGGCCTTCTATCAATTTGCGTCGCACTTCTGGCAGCACAGTCTGCCGCAGGAACTGACGCACCTGTTCTCGGAACGCCGCCCGCTCCTCCGCCGTGAATGCGAGATCCATCGATTTTCCATAAGAAATCAGCTGAGAACGCCGCCTGTGCAAAGCTCAGCATGGTCAAGACGTCAGCCTCGGCGCGACGATTGGATGTGTGATGCGAACGCTAGCGCATTTGAGAGACAATTCTCCCGAATTCGTTCGCATTTGACGCAGCAGGCCCGCGTTCATTCGCTGCTTCTGATGTTTTGCGCAGGTATTGCTTATATTTCGCGCCCACCGCTGATTTCGCGACCACGCAGGCATTCCAGCCTCCGCTGCTCAAGCAGTATTGGCGCCGAAGCTGGCGAAGGGTCCGAGGCGGACAAAGCCAATGCGCCTGACCTCGCTATCATGTCCGATCAGGAGGTCGCGGCGAAGCTGCTTGGCGATGTCGACGAATTTACCCCGCCTCTCCGAAAGGGCCGGCAGCTGAGAGCCGTCAACCGTCCTCCGTGGAGGGAGAAGTCTGGCGGGTGGGAAAGGCAGCGGCCTGAAAGGTCCGCTACCTTCCCGTCCAAACTGGATCACGCTTTTCGGCAAAGGCCCGGGCGCCTTCGCGAGTATCCTCCGAGCCGTAGAGCGCATCGATGGTCGCAAGCTGGCGGCGTGATAAGCAGTTCATGGTGTCCTGGAAGGACAACGCCTCGGCCACGCGCGTTGTCTCCTTGATCGCGGCAAAGACCAGTGGCGGGCCGCTGGCAAGCAGGCGCGCGATCTCCCAGACTCGGTCTTCAAGCTTCTCTTTGGGCAGGACCTCGTTGACCAGGCCCCAACGGTGCGCCTCGGCTACATCCATCCAGCGGCCGGTGAGCAGAAGGTCCATGGCGATGTGGTACGGGATACGCTTTGGCAGCTTGATGGTCGCAGCGTCGGCCAGGGTGCCGGCGCGGATTTCGGGCAGCGCGAAGGAGGAATGGTCTGAGGCATAGATCAGATCGCAGGCCAGCGTCAGCTCGAAGCCGCCGCCCACCGCCATGCCATTGACGCAGGCAATCACCGGCTTGTTGAGGTCGGGCAGTTCCTGCAGCCCGCAGAATCCGCCGACACCCCAGTCGCCGTTCGCCGCGTCGCCGCTGGCCGCCGCCTTGAGATCCCAACCGGCGCAGAAGAACTTGTCGCCAGCCGTCTTGACGATGGCGACCCGTAGCCCCGGATCATCGCGGAAAGCCTTGAAGGTCTCGCCCATCAGCCGCGAGGTGTTGACGTCGATGGCGTTCGCCTTCGGTCGGTCCAACGTGACTTCGAGGATGGCGCCTTCGCGGCGGGTGGTGATGACGTCAGCCATTCTTCTTTTCTCCAAGCACTAGCAGCGCGTCTGCAATCCAGGCGCCCTTGCCGTTAGCGCAGACGATCAGCGGATTGATGTCGAGTTCTTCAATCTGGCGGGCATTCCTTTGCACGAAGTCGGCAATGCCGGCGATGGCGTCGATGGCCGCCTGGACATCGGCCATGGGCCGACCGCGGTAGCCTTCGAGCAGCGGGTAGAGCTTTAAGCCGCGCAGCGCGGCCTTGATGTCATCGCGCGTCGCCGGCAGCATCAGAGTCACGCAGTCGAGTAAAAGCTCGACCAGCACCCCGCCGCTGCCCAGAGTCATGACCGCCCCGAATACAGGATCGCGGGTGAAGCCGACGATCAGTTCGGCGACGACGTCCTCAACCATGCGCTCGACATAAAGCTCACCACTTACGCGCAATAACTCTTGGGCAGCGGAGCTGACGGACTCCGCATCCTGAAGGTTGAGCCGCACCGCGCCAACCTCCGATTTATGGGCGACGCCGAGCGCCTTCAGCGCTACCGGAAATCCGAGCGCCTTTGACAATGTTGCGGTCTGGCCTGCGCTGCACGTGCGGTCACCCCTGGGCACAGGCAGCCCGGCGTCGGTCAGCCGCGCTTTTGCCGCGGCCTCATCCAGCGTCACCTTGTTGCCTGAAGGCGAACCGGAAGCCGAGGTATCAACCGGTTGCGCCTGCGGCTGGCCCCAAACCCGGCCGATGAAGGCGGCCGCCTGCGCAGCATCCATCGCTTCCGAAATGCCCAATAGCGGCACCACGCCTCGCTCGATCAGCCCGGCGATTTGGTCTTCGGGCATATTCTCGGGCAGCGACGAAACGATCGCACCGCGCGCATTGTTGGCTTTCAGAGACGCCTCGAAGGCCCGCAAGATCGTGCCATAGCCGGCGCTGTTCGGGCACCGGTCGGAACGCGGAAAGTCAAGGACGACTATATTGAGATCGAATTCGCCCGAGACCATAGCGGAATAGGTCTTGGTCAGCTCTGGCTCTTTGTTCCAGAAGTAAGTGTTGTAGTCGAGGGGATTGGCCACCGCCACCATTGGCCCGAGTACCGATTGAACATGCGCGCGATGCTGGTCGGTGAGACGAGGAAAATGCACCACCCGCCCTTCGGCGCTGTCGGCCATCAGTGACGCCTCGCCACCTGACGCGCTCATCGACGATAGCCGGTAGCCATTCAGCGGCCCGATAACGTGGAGGAGCTTCAGCGTCTCGATGAAGGCCGGAATGGAATCAACTTGCGCGATGCCGAGCCGCTTCAGGAAAGCGTCGGAGGCGGCGTGCGAGCCAGCGAGCGACGCGGTATGCGACACCGTCGCCTGTCTCGCCTGTTCGGAGCGGCCGATCTTCATGGCGATAATCGGCTTCTCCAGTTCCCGCGCGCGCGCCGCCAGCCTTTCGAAGCCGGCGACGGAGTCGAAGCCCTCAATGTGCAGGCCAAGCGCGGTAGTCCGATCATCTTCAACAAGACCAAGCGCAATCTCGGAGAGGCCGGTCTGCGCCTGGTTGCCAGCGGTCAACAGAAAAGCGATCGGCACGCCACGCTTTTGCATTGTCACGTTGAGGGCGATGTTCGACGACTGCGTGATGATGGCGACGCCACGACCGCCCTCAGGCAGCCGAGCGCCACCATGCTGGTCGGGCCACAGCAGCGCCCCGTCGGCATAGTTGATGAGACCGTAGCAGTTCGGACCGATGATCGGCATCTGGCCAGCGGCGGCAACGAGCTCGGCCTGCAGCCTCTGGCCATCCTCGTCATAGCCTTCGGTTTCGAGGAAACCGGAAGCATAACAGACTGCGCCGCCGGCGCCGCGTTCGGCCAGCGCTTTGATCACATCGTTAGTAAGATGCCGGTTCACACCAACCCAGGCGGCGTCGGGCGCTCCGGGCAGATCGGCCACCGAGCGATAGACTTTGCGGCCATGGACCTCGTTCTTGGTGGGATGCACAGGCCAGATCTCACCGGCAAAACCCATTTTGATGGATTGAGCGACGACAGAAGCCGCCGGTCCCCCGCCAAATACGGCGATAGATCTCGGGCGGAGAATACGTTCCAACTTATGCATTGATCACGTCCCAAAGAGCGCAGCAGCGCCTGAATTCAGTTGGCGCTGGACTGGCGCGCCTTCCGAAGAATGGCGTTCACTAGCCCGCGCCCGGCGCTTATAGCCATCCCGAACTTGATCAGCGAGCAAAGTGCGGGGTTCAAAACGCCCGCCCCCCCTCTACCATGCAGCCGCAGCGGATATGCAGCTAAACATAGCGATTTAACGCAGAAAGAGTGCGCGCGCTCAAGTCTCATCGCGGTATTAACGCCAGGCACACGTGATCCACTACGGAGCTCACTCTTGATCCCGATGACCATCAACCTCGTCCTTGGTCGGATGCAGCGGCCAGTTTTGGCCTGCAAAAGCGATCTTGATGGATGGAGCGATCAAAGAAGCCGCCGAACTTGAGCTTCCGCTGCGGCAAGGCAGCCTGAGGACCGGCTCGCGTAGCGAATTCGATGAACTTTTGCGCGTTTTCACATTCGAGCTGCCCTTCGGGATCGACCAGCAGCAGGTCCAGTTCAGCTTGCCGTGATTCCGACTGATCTCGATCGGCGTTCCCTGATCAATCGACAGATTTGCCCGTCCGTCATAGGTATGCACGACATCAGCGATCTTGTCGTGCATGATTTGCTGGATCTCGGACCCGGTCGTCCACCACTTGCGGATGGGCGGCTTGATCCTGTCCATGCTGACGAAAATGCGGTTGATATTCATCGGGTAGATCTTGTCGGGCGCTACGCCGTCCGCCAGCAACGCTTCCTCCCAAAGGCCTTCAGCTCCATTTGAGCCGGACTCGGCCGCGCGAGCGCCGGGCAATCAGAGTCCGATCGTCCCTCCATGGGGACCAACAGCAGATCATGCTGGTCGCTTCAGCAGGGATGCTAGCCTGTGACCTTCCTCGCCTAGTCGGCCGGCGATTCGGGACGATGCCTTTCTGCACTTTTTTGAGGAACGCGGCGACAAGGGCGACTGGTGCCTCAAGCCCCTGAGTCTGGAAGCGCGCGCAGCGCCCTCGGCCTCGACCGCCACCACGTGACGTAGATGGCAATCAGCCAGAGCACGGGCAGAAGCACCAGCAGGGACGCAACTGCTGCGATTGTCGGATCGATCTCGTGGCGGATGTCCTCCCACATTTTAAGCGGCAGGGTACGAATCGAGAGGCCACTCACCAGCGATGTTTTGACAACCTCGTCGAACGAGTGGATGAACGCGAACAGGGCCCCACCGATTACGCCCGGCCGGATCAGTGGCAGCGTTACCCTCGTGAAGGTCTGCACCGGCCCTGCCCGCATGCTCGTTGCTGCCTGCTCGAGCCGCTGGTCGAAATTCGCCAGAGTAGCCGAGACAATCACGACCACATAGCCAACCGCGCCGACGCTGTGCGTCAGGATGATGCCGCTCTTGGTGCCGATCAGGCCGAGATTCAGCAGTCCGAGATAGGCTGCGATGCCGACGACGATACTCGGAAATGTGATCGGCGTCAGGATCAGCATGGTCAGAAAACTACGCAACCGCGGAAAGGTGCGGCTGAGGCCGTAGGCCGCAAGTGTCCCAACGATGGTCGACAAGATGGCGACCGCAAGGCCGATCTGGACGCTAGTCCAGGCGGCGCCTGTCCAGGACGGATCGCCAAAGAAGGAGCGATACCATCGCAATGAAAGTGCCGAAGGCGGGAATTCCAGAAACGTTCCGTTGCTGAAAGACATGACGATGACTACTAGACTTGGAAACAGCAGATAGAACATGACGAGTACGACAAACAGAGTGCCGATAGTCATGGGCCAGCGGCGATCGGTGCCGGCCTGGTAGAGCTTGGTGGTCCAGCGCTTCGCTCGATAGGGAGCAGTAAGTTCATTGAGATACAGAAATAACGTGCCGAACGAGGGCAACCAACTCCACCACAACTTCTGCACGGGTTGCGCCGCACGGCCCTGCGTACCGGAGAGATCGAGTCCGATCAATGAGAGCATGACTGCAGCGATGCCAAGAAGGATGAAGGCCGCGGCGGCGGTGCGCGCCATGTTGAAGGAGCTCGAGACCTGCGCCGCGATAAAGGTTGATAGCAAGGCATCGCGCAACCCGCCTAGAGCAGTCGGCGTGATGTAGAAGCCGAGGCAGAGCACGAAGACCAGCACCGATCCGCTGCGCACACCCGGCAGGCTGAGCGGGAAAAACACGCGCCAAAAAGCCGCGAGGGGGCGCGCCCCCATGCTGCGGGCCGCTGCTACCAGCGACTTGTCGATACCCAGCATGACGCTGACCAGTGGCAGAATCATTACGGGCAGCATGATATGCACCATGCCAATATAAACGGCCATGCGGTTGTAAATCAGCGGCAGAGGGCTCGATATTAGCCCTAAGTTAATCAGCAGATTGTTGATCAGACCGCGGTCCCCGAGGATCACGATCCACGCATAGGTGCGCACCAAAAGGCTGGTCAGATAGGGGATGACTACAAGCACGAGAAGCGCCGTGCGTACACGAGTGGAAGCGGTCGTGATCAGATAGGCTGTTGGGTAGCCGATGATGACACAGATGGCGGTGGCCACCGCGCTTACTTCAATGGTCTGGAAGAGCACGCGGACATTCGCCGGCTGGCGCAGAAATGCCTGGTAGTTGACGAGTGAGAAGGCCGGCGCATTGAGGCTGGTCAGAAAGAGTAGAACGATCGGTATGCCGAACACGGCGAGCAGGATAGCAAAGGCCGGCAGCGTGAGCCCGAGAGGCATTCGGCTAATTTTCTGAAGCGTCTCCATCTACCTTACCCTCTCAGCATCTTACGCCGCGACGAAGCGGACGTCGGACCGCAACCACTCTAGCTGCACCTCGTCACCGGGTCGGAATATCTGCTGTCCCGAGGCGACGTGTTCGCGCACCGCGAGCACGCAGCTCCCGACTCGCACGTGGTATTTACGCAACGGGCCACCATAGATCATGTCATTCACGGTGCCGGAGACCGTCTGGCGGCGGTTCGCATCGGCGCGCCTCGGCGCCCCCGGAGCGGCGACGCTGATACGCTCCGGCCTGATCATAGCGAGTGTGCCGGACGGCTGCGCGATATCGGCTTCGATTTTGAAACCGGGATTTTCGAGGATATTGGCCTCACCCAGAAACTTCGCAACGAACCGCGTTTCCGGCCGATCATAGAGGGCCTCCGGCGTATCAGTCTGCTCGATTTGGCCGGCACGCATGACGATGATACGGTCCGATAATGTGAGCGCCTCGTCCTGATCGTGCGTGACGCAGACGGTGGTGATGCCGGATTCCTTGTGCAGGCTCTTGATCTCGCCCTGCATCTGTTCGCGTAGGTTACGGTCGAGCGCACCGAGCGGCTCGTCCAGCAGGAGGATCGGCGGATCCGCGATCAGGGCACGGGCAAGCGCCACGCGCTGCTGCTGACCGCCACTCAATTGCGACGGCATGCGGGCGCCGAATTCGTCGAGGTGCACGCGTTCCAGGATGCGATCAACCCGTTTCGCCCTCTCGGCCGCCTTCATGCCACGCATTTCGAGCGGAAATTCGAGATTCCGGCGCACACTGAGGTGTGGGAATAGCGCATAGCTCTGAAAGACGATGCCCTGGTCGCGGCGGTAGGACGGCACTGCGGCAACTGACTTGCCGGCGATCAAAATGTCGCCCTGAGTAGGAGCCTCGAAGCCGGCAAGCAGCATCAGGGTTGTGGTTTTGCCCGAACCGCTTGGACCGAGAATTGTCAGGAACTCGCCGCGACGAACGGCCAGCGAGAGGTCTCGGACCGCCGCAACAGGTCCG
>NZ_JAQOSR010000015.1:0-74632 GCF_046718885.1 Bradyrhizobium sp. UFLA01-814
CAGGGAATAAGGCTTGCCCATCCATGCCGGCCTCCTATCCAGCCAGCATGGTGAATCAGAAACACACTGATTTGGGAATCCCAAATCGATTCAACCTAAACCCATCCCGCTTTAGGCGAAGGCGGAAAATCCCGCGCCAGGGAATATCGATCACCCCGGCCCTTGTAGGTCCTCATCCTGAGGAGCCGCGAAGCGGCGTCTCGAAGGATGTGGCCCGAGTGGGGCCTCATGGTTCGAGACGCGCGAAGACGCGCTCCTCACCATGAGGGAACGAAGCGCGTCAGCTGACACCGAGGAAATCGCGCTTGCCGATCTCGACGCCGTTGTGGCGCAGGATGTCGTGCGCGGTCACGGCGTGGAAGTAGAAGTTCGGGAACGAGAACGCGCTGAGGAATTGCTGGCCCTTCAGGGTCATGGTGCGATCGGGGCCGATCGGGAAGGTGACGTCCCGCGCGTCGGCGCCGTCGAACTGCGCCGGCTTGAACGACTTCACATAGTCGATGGTCTTGGCGAGCCGCTGCTTCAGTTCACTGATGCTCTTCTCGGTGTCGGGCGTCGACGGCACCTCGTTATGGGTCAGCCGCGCGCAGCCGCGTGCGGCGTGATCGCAGACCAGCTGCACCTGCTTGGTCAGCGGCAGCATGTCGGGATAGAGCCGCGATCCCAGCAGCACCTCGGGCGCGATCTTCTTCGCCTCGCAATGCGCCTCGGCCTTGGTCAGCTCGCCGGTGAGGCTGTTGAGGATCTGCAGGTAGGCGGGGACGACGGCGTCATGAAAGGACATGTGATGCTCCCTGTTCTGATGAAATCCGGATGTTACCGAACGGCGATGCTGCAAGTGGGGCGGCAAGGGGAAGAATACAACTGCGGGAGGCTGTAACACTTGGTCAAATATTTCGCGCAGCACCTGTCTTGGACCCGTCATCCTGAGGTGCGAGCGCAGCGAGCCTCGAAGGATGTACGGCCCGGCTGGTGGCCGTCGACCCTTCGAGGCTCGCTCCGCTCGCACCTCAGGGTGACGGATCGTACGAGGTCGCGTAGCCCGGATGGAGCGCAGCGCAATCCGGGGAGGCGCATCGGGGCTTGTCCCGGATTTCGCTGCGCTGCATCCGGGTTACGGAAAATGGGCGTTTGCTCTACCGCATCTCCGGTGCCGCGGCATCGGCGGCCGGCTGAGTGCGGGGCCCGCCGCGCATCCGCGCCAGGAGCTCCGCGGTCGGCCAGGAATCCGCCGGCAGGCCGTATTTCATCTGCATCGCCTTCACCGCGCTGCGGCTTGCCTGTCCGAGCACGCCGTCGATCTTGCCGACGTCGTAGCCGGCGCGCGCGAGCAGTCCCTGCAGCTCCTTGATCTCGCCAAACGGCAGTTGCGCGACCGGTGCGTGCGGCCGCTGCATCGGCGGCGCGCCCGCGATGCGGCCGGCGAGATAGCCGGCGGTGGTGGAATAGATCAGCGAGTTGTTCCACTCGGTGTAGGCGGCGAAGTTCGCATAGGCGAGGAACGCCGGACCCATCCGGCCCATCGGCAGCAGCAGCGAGGCCGGCATCTCGTCATTCGGCAATGGCTTGCCGTCGGTCGAGCTGACACCAAGCGACGCCCATTTCGAGCGCGGCAACTTGATGGTGAGATCGGCCTGGTCCCACGGGAAGTTTGCCGCCTGCGGCACGCGCACCTCCTGCAGCCACGGCTCGCCGCGCCGCCACTTCAATCCGGTGGCGATGTAGTTGGCGGTTGAGCCGATCACGTCGGGGCCGCTTTGCAGGAGATTGCGGTGGCCATCGCCGTCATAGTCGACCGCGTAGTTGAAATAGTGCGTCGGCAAGAATTGCGTCTGGCCGAGCTCGCCGGCCCATGAGCCGATCATCTCGTCGGGCGTCAGGTCGCCGCGCTCGATGATCTTCAGCGCGGCGATGGTCTCGCCCTGGAACATCTCGGAGCGGCGGCAATCATAGGCCAGCGACACCAGCGATTTCAGCGTCGGCAAATTGCCCATCTGGACGCCGAAATCGCTCTCCAGCCCCCAGAACGCGGCAATCACCGCCGGCGGCACGCCATACTCCTTCTCGGCGCGCGCGAACGCGGCGGCATAGGTCCGGATGTATTGCTGGCCCTGCTGCATGCGATAGTTCGCGGCCATGCGGCCGGCGAACTGGGTGAATATCTGCCCGAACACGCGCTGGCCGCGGTCGCGGTTGACGATGCCCTGGTCGTAGATCAGGTAGGGCGCGGCCTCCGCGATCGTGCGCTGCGAGACGCCGGCGGCGACCGCCTTCTGCTTCAGCTCGGCGAGGAAGCGATCGAAGTTTTGCCCGTTGTGGCAAGACGCAGCCCTCGGCGAGGCGACGGCGGCAGGGCGCGGCCTGACTGGCGCGGGATTCAAGGGGCTGGGCAGCGGCTGCTGCGCCGAGGCGAGGGTAGAGAGCGCCAGCGCCCCCGCGATCGCTGCGATCATGATCGGGGCGCGGAGGGGAGAGGCTGGCATCGATGTCACCGGCTGGAAAGAAGGGAAACTGAAGCCCAATCTGCATACACCAGGGCGACACCGGGCAACAACGGGGGTGCCGCTCTTAGACCAATTGGGCTGAGGTAGGTTGAGCCGCCGCCGCTATGATCGGCCGGTGATTCGCGGGCAGGGGTGTCGGCGGATCGATTACGCCCGGAGGGACCCATGTGGAGTTTTCTCGAGCGTCTCTTGGATTCGTCAACGTTTTCGCCGCACGGCATCTGCCTGTTGTGGGAACCGGAGCTGATCTGGCTCCACGTGATTTCAGACGCGATCATTGCCGCTTCGTATTTCTCGATCCCGTTTGCGCTGGCGATCCTCGTCTCCAAGCGGCGCGATTTCCAGTTCGGCTGGATGGCCTGGCCGTTCGCCGCGTTCATCCTCGCCTGCGGCCTCACCCACGTGTTCTCGATCTACACGCTGTGGGTGCCGATCTACGGTCTCGAGGGCCTGCTCAAGGCGCTCACCGCTGTCGCCTCGATCTTCACCGCCGTGCTGCTCTGGCCGCTGATCCCGCGGATCCTCGCGATCCCGACCGAAGAGCAGTTGCGCGAGGCGCATGTCGCGCTCGCCGAGGAGGGACGGCAGCGCCAGCGCTCGGAATTCCTGCTCGAGCGTTTCCGCGAGGCCGAGGCCAATGAGAGCAAGATCCGCCAGGCGCAGAAGATGGAAGCGGTCGGCCAGCTCACCGGCGGCATCGCGCACGACTTCAACAACATCCTCACCGTCATCACCGGCACCATCGACATCCTGGCCGACGCTGTCACCCACAACCGCCAACTCACCGAGATCACCTCGCTGATCCGCGACGCCGCCGAGCGCGGCGCATCGCTGACGCGGCATCTGCTCGCCTTCGCGCGCAAGCAGCCGCTGCAGCCGAGCGACGTCGACGTCAACGCGTTGATGGTCGACACCATCGAGCTGCTGCGGCCGACCATCGGCGACCGTGTCGACATCGATTTTCACTCCGCACCCGATCTGCCGCGCGCACTGGTCGATGGCAACCAGCTCGTCACCGCGATCATCAACCTTGCGCTCAACGCGCGCGACGCGATGCCGAAGGGCGGCCGGCTGACGATCGAGACCCGCACCGCCGAGCTCAAGCCATCAGACGTGAACGGCCATGACGGGCTTGCCGCCGGCGATTATGTCGCGATCGCGCTGACCGACAACGGCCGGGGCATTGCGGAAGCCGACCTGGCCAAGGTGTTCGAGCCGTTCTTCACCACCAAGGACGTCGGCAAGGGCACCGGGCTCGGGCTGAGCATGGTCTACGGCTTCGTCAGGCAATCCAACGGCCACGTCGTGCTCGACAGCGAGGTCGGCCGCGGCACCAGGGTGATGCTCTATCTGCCGCGCGCGGCGGTGGTCTCGCCGGCAGCAGTGCCCGAGCGGCGGCAGCCGGACGCGCGCGGCGCGCGGGAAATCGTGCTTGTCGTCGAGGACGACAAGCTGGTGCGCTCTTATGTGCTGACCCAGATCGAGAGCCTCGGCTACACCACGCTGTCGGCCAATGATGGCCGCGAAGCCCTTGCCGTGCTCGACAGCGGCGCGCCGATCGATCTCTTGTTCACCGACGTCATCATGCCGGGCGCGATGAACGGGCGCGACCTTGCCACCGAAGCGCGGAAGCGCCGCCCGGGTCTCCGCGTCCTCTTCACGTCGGGCTATACCGATGACGCCATCGACCAGGACGGCAAGCTCGAACAGGGCATCCTGTTCCTGGCAAAACCCTACAGCCGCGCCGAGCTCGCCCGCATGTTGCGCATCGCACTGCGCGAGGAGGAGACGGTGATCGCGCAGGAGCCGGCGGCGTAGCGCGCTTCCGTAACCGGCGGCGTAGGCACGATCTCGTAGCCCGGATGAGCGAAACGATATCCGGGGCGGTGCCCCCGCATATCGCTTCGCTCATGCGGGCTACGAACGGCGCCGCACATGACCAATCATTAACCCCCGCCGCGTCGCTGCGACGCACTGGTTCCCCTTGCGGCTTCAGCGTCAAAATCCCTACCTGAGCGGCGTCAGTTGTGGCAGCATTCCGCTCGCCGTGAGGGAACAACGATGAACTATTTCCGCACCGCGCTCCTGCTTGCCGGCCTCACCGCCCTGTTCATGGGGGTCGGCTATCTGATCGGCGGCGGCACCGGCGCCGTGATCGCGCTGATGGTCGCGGCTGCGACAAATCTGTTCGCCTACTGGAATTCCGATCGCATGGTGCTGTCGATGTACGGCGCCCATCAGGTCGATGCGGGCTCGGCGCCCGAACTCTACAATCTCGTCGCCGAGTTGGCGCAGCGCGCCGCGCTCCCGATGCCGCGCGTGTTCCTGATGGACGAGGCGCAGCCCAATGCGTTCGCGACCGGCCGCAATCCGGAGAACGCGGCGGTCGCCGTCACCACGGGCTTGATGCAGCAGCTCAGCCGCGAGGAGCTTGCCGGCGTGATCGCGCATGAGCTTGCGCATATCAAGCATCACGACACGCTGACCATGACGATCACGGCGACGATCGCCGGTGCGATCTCGATGCTGGCGCAGTTCGGCATGTTCTTCGGCGGCAACCGCAACAACAACGGCCCCGGCATCGTCGGCTCGATCGCGATGATGATCCTGGCGCCGCTCGGCGCCATGCTGGTGCAGATGGCGATCAGCCGCACCCGCGAATACGCCGCCGACAATTACGGCGCGCGCATCGTCGGCCAGCCGATGTGGTTGGCCTCGGCGCTCGCGAAAATCGAGAACGCCGCGCATCAGGTGCCGAACATGGAGGCCGAGCGCAATCCGGCCACCGCGCACATGTTCATCATCAACCCGCTGTCGGGCCACGGCGTCGACAACCTGTTCGCGACCCACCCCTCGACCGCGAACCGCATCGCCGCGCTGCAGCAGCTCGCCGCTGAGCTCGGCACCCAAACCGCGCCGCGGCCGGCCGGCGGAAGCTATCCGCCGCGCAGCCCATGGGGTGGATCCGGCCAGCGCGGGCCGTGGGGGTAGGCGAGGTGAGGTGGGATTGAACGGCAGCCGCGAAGGCGGTGTGCTCCCTCGCCCCGTTCTTACGGGGAGAGGGTTGGGGTGAGGGGCTGTCTCCGCAGATGCGGCGATAGCTGCATTCGCGGAAGCTCCCCCTCACCCGGAACGCATCTAGCGATGCGTTCCGACCTCTCCCCGCACGCGGGCGAGGTGAAGTGGAGCCGCTGCTACGCGCTCGCGGCGTCCAGCCGTTCGACCTGGTCCTTGCTCAACTCAAGTTTGGTCGCCGCGACCAGCGTTGCGACCTGCTCGGGCCTGGTGGCGCTGGCAATCGGCGCGGTGACGGAGGGTTTTGCCATCAGCCAGGCGAGCGCGACCGCGGCCGGCTCAGCGCGGGTTTCCGCGGCGACCTCGTCGAGACCGACCAGGATGCGCATGCCGCGCGGGTTCATGTATTTTGGAATGCTGCGTGCACCGCGCGGGCTCTTGGCGAAGTCGCTCTCCGAGCGATATTTGCCGGTCAAAAACCCTGCGGCGAGCGAGAAGAACGTGATCACGCCGACGTCGTTCGCCTCGCAGACGCGTTGCAGCGCGCCTTCGTAGCTCGAGCGCTCGGCGAGGCTGTATTCGGGCTGCATGCTCTCGTAGCGCGGCAACCCATTTGCCTTGGCAATGTCGAGCGCACTTTGGAGCCGCTCCGCCGAGAAGTTCGAGGCGCCGATCGCCCTGACCTTGCCGGCCTTGATCAGTCTCTCGTAGGCCGCGAGCGTCTCTTCCTGCGGTGTCGTCTCATCGTCCTTGTGGGACTGGTAGAGATCGATGAAATCGGTCTGCAGCCGCCGCAGCGAATCCTCGACGGCGCGCGCGATGTAGTCCGGCTTCAGCCCGACATTGCCGTCTCCCATGTCCATGCCGACCTTGGTGGCGAGGATGACGCGGTTGCGGTTGCCGCGCGCCTTGATCCATTTGCCGATGATGGTCTCGGATTCGCCGCCGCTGTGGCCCGGCACCCAGCGTGAATAGACATCCGCCGTATCCAGGAATGTCAGCCCCTGATCGAGCACGGTGTCGAGCAGGCGAAACGACGACGTCTCGTCCACGGTCCAGCCGAATACATTGCAGCCGAAGCACAGGGGAGGAACAGTGAGGCCGGAGCGGCCGAGCGCGCGATGCTTCATGAGTTTTCTTTCGCTCGTTCTTGGTGGCGGGCGCCGGACACTGAGGCAGATCGCCCTTGTTTGCAAGGCGTTGGTGCCTGTCGCGTGATGTGAGGCAAAGGGTGCGGGTGAGGTCCGGGTTGGTCGTGGACATACCATGCTCGCTCGTGTGTCAGGCAGGCTGCCCTACGGTGCCACCTCGATAGAGCGCGATTTCATTTGCCGGATATTTGATGTAGATTGCGCAGTGAGCTGCCACCGGTTGCGCCGAAATCCGGAGAATGAGCGGCAGCGCGACTGGCCATCGGCAGGCCATTTCTTCCCATTTTTCAGTACGAAATGCTCTGCCCGGGCCGCGTGCCTGGGTGAATGTTTTTTCATTCCAACCAAATGGAGCGATTGCCATGCATTTCTGCTTCTCTGGTGAATACACCCCGCGTTCCCTGAACAACATCATGGAAAACCCGACGACCAATCGATACGAGGCCGCGAAGAAGTTGATCGAGGCCGCCGGCGGAAAGCTGATTTCGATGTACAGCACGGCGACCGATGGTCCCGGCGTGATGGTGATCTTCGACGTGCCGGATCCGAGCTTCGCGCCTGCGGTCAGCGGCGTGGTCGTCGCGGCCGGCGCCATGCAGAATGTGAGGCTGATCCGGCTCTTTACCCAGGACGAGATCAAGGTGGTGCGTCAGCACGCGACCAAGCTCAAGGCCGCCTACACGCCGCCCGGCGGCTAGCAGACCGAGCGATCCAAAACGGCGCAGATCGATCTGACGCTGTTGTCTCTCTCGCGCGGCGGCGCTTTCCGGCGCGCCGCGCGAAGGCGAGGGCCGTTGCGCGCCACAGATCCGGGGCGCGGTCGACGGATGGGCAGTCGCTCAGGCGGATGTCCTGCGCGCATGCCGGCTCGCAAGCCCCGGCTGGTTGTGCCGTCGCATGACGTCCGCCGCCTCGCTCGGCCTCCGCTTCGGCAAGACGAGCGCAGCACGCGTTAAGGCGCGATGAGATCAGGGCGTGTACTCATGAATTCTTCGCGTCCGCTTTGATCTCGGAAGCTGACGTTGAGGCCGACATCGCCGTATGTCGGCCTTGGGCCAATAAGCAACATCCAAAGAAGTTCAGTTGACTACGTGCGGGCCTCAAAGTTCATGTTGAACGGCGTCTCGGTCGCGCGACCGAACTACTTAGAGCCCGCCCCTATAACGCATGCTCGCATGTCCAGCCCTTCTTAGCGGACGACTAGCAAATGCGACAGGGGATGCGAAGTATCGCCTTGGCCGACCAGCGCCGCTTGGGGATGGAAAAATCACACCCCCCGCTTCTTCAGACCGAGCCCCTCGAACTGCGTCTTCTGCTCGTCACTCAGGTTCCAACGGAAATCGTCGACCGCGTCGTTCACGCTGATGATCGCCTCTCTCATCGCTTCCAACCGCGCCTTTGCGGCCTTAAGGCGGGCCGGCGGGGTGAGCGCGTCCTTTGGCGGGCATGGGTTTAAGGCTTCCATGGTGCCCATCGTGGTATCCTGCACCACTTCGAGCGCGGCCCGTTGCGTATCGTTCAGTTTCAGGCTGGCGACGATGTCGTCGAGGGGCCATTGCTGGGCGACGAGCTGGCGGTATTGCTTTTCGGCCTGTTGCTCGTCTTGCGGTTCACGGCTCGCCTGGCAGGCGGCGTCCTGCATCTCCTTCAGCTTCGCGGCCGCAGCGTTAGCGCGGCGGTCGCGTTCGGGCGTGTTGAGCTGGGCCTTCTGTTCATCGCTTAGGAGATCGTAGAATTTTTGAAATGGCGGCATAACGGTCGCAACTGCGCTCAGCATCGCGTTGACGCGGCTCTGCATGGCCGCGAGTCGCTCCAGCGCGGTGGTTGCGGTCTGTGCTGGACAGGAAGCGCGGATGGTGTTGCCGGCGGAAATCCAGGCGCTCGCGAGCTCGTCGAAGGCTGCGCGCTGCGCCTCGTTCGCCGCGACCGCCAGGCCGATCCGCTCGAGGGGAAGGCCGGTCGTCTCGGCGGTGTCGCCGCTACAGAATTCCTGCACCGAGGGCGCTTTGCGATGCCGCCTCCCGGCGGGGCGCTCGGCCGCAAACGCTGAGAGATCGCTCGCAGCGTAAGGCGAGAAGATCGCGGCGTAGAGATCGCCGTAGCCATAGGCCCAGAAGCCGCTGCCATCATTGAGAAGTACGTAGTCATAGAGATCGCTATAGGCAAACGGCCAGAAGAGCGGACCGACCCAGCCGTATGAACCGTCGGAGTGCTGCCACCAGCCTTGCGCAGCTCGGCCGCCCTGCCAGCCGGCCAGCGCGGCGACGGCAGTGAGCTGCGCGCGCTCACTCGGGCCGATCGACTCGGCGGCGGGGCGAAGATCTTGCGGTCTTAGAGCAGCCATGCGGACGCGGCTGTGGCGCGCCGCCATGCGTGCGTGGCGGAGACCTGCGACCGACAGCACGCCGGCCATCGCGAAGCGCGCGACACTCACGGGGCCGCCAACGCGCAGGCGGAAACCCGCGTCGGCCGCGCTCGGCAGCGCTCCCAGAACGCCAATTGCAACGCCGGCCGCAGCCATTCCAAGGCGGGACTTTGACATGATCTCTCCCTCGGTCTCTCCCTTGGCGGCCCAGGCCACATCGCGTCACAAATATGACTCGCAGCGGAACCGAAAGTTCCTCCCGCCGTTTTCATTGGGTGAACCTGCGGTCAGGTCACGACGTCAACGGATTAGTCGCGTCGAGTACACGCGCTGGGTCGAATCGTCATCGCGCTTTAGTTTGGTGTGTGATTCGCGCAAACGCGTTGTCGCGAGGGAAAGCCGCTTCGCACTTTTCCGGATCCTGCTTTAGCGCACGTCGTCCTCGGTCGAATCCTCCTCCGTTTTCGGCGGCCAGGCGCCGCGCCGGACCAGCGCCTCGTGCAGGCGATGTGCACGCTGTTCGTCGCGCCCGATGGCTGCAAAGGTGGTCGAGGGCGCGATCAGCAAGGACGGCTGGTGCAGGGCCTTTGCCGCGATGGATTGAGCCTTGGCTCACAACTCCCGCGCATTCGAGAACGCGAACGAAGACACCCGCCGCGTGGTCTCGTCCAGGATCAGGGTGCGCGTGATCGGCGGCTCGGCGCGCTGGCTGCAATTCTCGCGCTCGCAAAGCCGGCAGTTGACGCCGATCGGGGTGCCCTCGACCTTTTCCAGATCCATGCCGGTGGCATAGACGAGTTTTGCCGCATGACGGATCTCGCAGCCGAGCCCGATCGCAAAGCGCGGCTGCGGCTGCGGGTAGGGCGCCACCGGCCGGCGCACCATCTGCGCGATCGAGAAGTAGCGCGTGCCATCCGGCAATTCGATCACCTGGCTGAGCAGGCGATCCGGCATGTCGAAGGTCGAGTGCACGTTCCAGAGCGGGCAGGTGCCGCCGAACTTGGAGAACGGGAAGGTGCCCGAGGAAAACCGCTTCGACACGTTGCCGGCATTGTCGACGCGGAGCAGGAAGAACGGCACGCCGCGCGCGTTCGGCCGTTGCAGCGTGGTGAGGCGGTGGCAGACCTGCTCGAAGCCGGCGTTGAAGCGCTGCGCCAGCACATGGACGTCGTAGCTCAAGGCTTCAGCTGCGGAATGAAACGCCTGATAGGGCATCATCGCGGCGGCTGCGAAGTAATTGGCGAGCGTGATGCGGTAGAGCCGGCGCGCGGTGTCGTCGAGCGGGCCGGCGCGGCTGACGATGGCGTCGATCGCGGCGCCGCACTCGACAAAGCCGATCTGCAGCGCAAGCTGGAAGCTGCGGCCGGAGCTGTCGACCAGTTCGGAGATCAAGAGCTGCCGGCGGTGCCGATCGAAGCGGCGCAGCGTCTCGCGCATCACGTCGACCGGCATCACGCGGGTCAGGATCGAATGTCTTTCGCGCAAGCGCGTAGTCAGCGCCGTG
The DNA here is from genome assembly GCF_046718885.1 of Bradyrhizobium sp. UFLA01-814. Taxonomy (NCBI): domain Bacteria; kingdom Pseudomonadati; phylum Pseudomonadota; class Alphaproteobacteria; order Hyphomicrobiales; family Nitrobacteraceae; genus Bradyrhizobium; species Bradyrhizobium sp. UFLA01-814. The sequence continues at coordinate 10,540 of NZ_JAQOSR010000015.1, forward strand.
AACAGGCCTTCGGTCGGCACGTTGAGCTCGTCGCGCAAATTCTCCGCGGCGGTCTCGAGCTCCGGAAAATAGTTGCGGTTGGCCTCGATCAGGTCGCGCACCCGCTCGATCGGATTGGCGTCGAATTGCGAGCCTTCGCGGTCGGCCATCTGCGCCGCCACCAGCGTCTCGCCGCGGCGCGCCTCGGTGTAGGCGGCGTAGAGCCGCTGCAGCGCATGCGTCACGCCGGGGCAGAGCTCGGCGAGGTCGCGCAGCTCCTGCTTCGGCAGGTCGATCTGGCGGAACAGGGGATCGGAGAATATCTCGTTGAGTTCCGCGAAGAAGCGATCCTCGTCAGCGGTGGCGAGGTCGCGCAAATCGAGGTCGTAGGTCTCAGCCAGCCGCAGCAGGATCTGCGCCGTCACCGGGCGCTGGTTGCGCTCGATCAGGTTGATGTAGGAGGGCGAGATGCCGAGCCCCTCGGCGATCTGGGTCTGCGACAGCCCCAATTGCTGGCGGATCCGCCGGAAGCGCGGACCGACGAACAGCTTCTTTCCGGACTCACCGGGCATGGCAGGCTTTCTGACCTATTTTGTGACAAAATTCACAAATCGACATTTATTACAAGTTCAGATGTTACATGACATCACCAATAAAAAACAAGGCATCTATACGAACTTCGCGTTTTCGCGTTTACCTCCTGACACGCAGTCCGCAATGCTCTGTCAAGAATGTCGATCCGGCGAGCAGGTTGCGGGGATCAGGTGCAGGCGGCTGGACAAAGGCAGCCCGATTTTTTGAAGGAGACTGACGATGAGCAAGGGCAGCAATTTCTGGGTGATCGGCGGCGAGTTCGGGTCGATGAACTTCCACAAGCTGGTCGAAGGCTCAGCCCAGGTCCGCGGTCCGTTCAAGACCCGCAAGGAAGCCGAAGAGTGCTGGAAGGAAGTCTCGGAAGAGAGCCGCCACAAGGCTGGCGTGCGCTTCTCCATCGTCGAGGAGCCGTCGCGGGTTTCGGCCTGAACGAGCATGATCGGGAAAAGTGGGAACCGGTTTTCCCTCGCGACTAACGCAAGCGTTTGCGCGGAGATCATGCTCAAACAAGAGATGACGTCGCGATACGCAATCGCATCCTAACGCAGCTAAGAAAACGTCCAAGGACGGCGGCCCCATCCGGTTTCATCCGGGTGGGGTCGACCGCTTTTGGGACAGCGTCAGGTCTTTGATCTGGGGATAAGTGGCGGTCTAAGTGCTTGGGAACCAACGCCCTTTGCGGACATCTTGGTTGCTGATAGGTTAATGCGCAGGAAACCCGTCACCACGAGACCGCAAGGCATGTCCGATCCGCAGAACACCGGCAGCGAGGCGCGCGAGATGCGGCCGACGCTGCGAGAGGCGCTGCGGCGGGCGCGGATCGAGGCGGCCGATCGCACCGGTGTCGTCGTCGAGTTGCGCGACGCCGAGGTGGCGCGGCTCGAGATCCTCAACGATGCGCTCGATCCGCTGTTCGCGCAGGTGCCGGACAAGGTCGATCTGTTCGACCGCGGCATCAGCCAGGGCGAGACGCCGCGGCTGTGGATCGACGTCGTCGCGCATGTGTTGATGGGGCGCGACAAGCGGATCTACCGCTTCGTGCAGGACACGAGGTTCGGCCGCATCGTGCTCGCCGAATCGCATGACGTCGCCGCGATCGTCGATGCCGTCACTGATTATGTCGCGCGCCGCCTGATCGAGCGCGAGCATGCGATGGTGGCAACGCCGCTTCCGGTTGCCGAGCCGCCGGCGCCGCCGCCCGTCCCGGTGGTGGCGCCGAAGCGCCGCGGCGGGATCGGCATGTTCGTGTTCGGCTTCGTCATGGGCGCGCTCGCGCTGTTCGGTCTCGCGCTGTTTGCGAGCTTGCAAAACTTCTAGCCGCTCAACGGGCGGGGGCATCGTGGTCATAACACCCGCCTCGGCATTTTTCGGCGTCCTGGCGGCCGCCGCGGTGGTCGGCAGCGCCGTGCTGTTCGGCAAGTGGCAGACATTGCGGCGCGCCGAATACATCCGCACCTTTCACTGGCCCGCGGGCCTGTTGGCGCGGCTCGAGAAGCGTCACCCCGGCTTCACCCGCAAGGACAGCGCGCTGGTCTCGCGCGGCCTGCGGCAGTTCTTGCTCGCCTATCTGATGAGCGGCAAGCGTTACGTCTCGATGCCCTCGCAAGCGGCCGACGACCTCTGGCACGAATTCATTCTCTACACCCGCGAGTATGATGCGTTCTGCCGCCGCGCCTTCGGCAGCTTCCTGCATCACACCCCCGCGGTCGTTCTGGTGAAGGAGCGGCGCAGGAGCAATGAGGGGCTGCGGCGGGTTTGGTGGTATTGCTGCAAATACGAGAACATCGATCCGGTCAGGCCGACCCGGCTGCCGCTGCTGTTTGCGCTCGACGCCAAGCTGAACATCGCGAACGGCTTCATCTATCACACCGACTGCGAGGCGCTGCGCCGCAGCGGCATCGGCGGTAGCAGTCCCTATTGCGGCGGCGATTTCTCCGACGCGTCGATCGACGGATCGTCAGCGGGTTTCGGCGATGCCGGCAGCGACGGGAGTGGTGGCAGCGATGGCGGTGACGGCGGCGGCGATGGTGGCGGCGGTGACAGCGGAGGCGGCTGCGGCGGTGGGTGTGGCGGCGGCGGGGGCGGCGATTAGGACAGTCGTACTTGCTTCAATTCGCGAATGCCGTCGTGATCGCCGAGGCCGCGCACGGTCTGCTCGCAGCGCCAGGCATTGCCGTCACGCTCGATCAAGAACAAATTGTAGGCCGCCGCCGGATAGTGCTTGCGCGCAAGCGCCGATGCCGACGGCACGCCGATCGCCGGGATCTTCCGCTCCGGGCCGTCGAACCACATCGTCGAATGGATGTGGTCGTGGCCATGCAGCACCAGCTCGACGCCGTGGCGCCTGAGCAGCGCGAGCAGCTGATGCGAATCGGTCAGGCGCTTGGCGCGGCCGTCGGAGTGCAGCGGGTGATGCACCAGGAGGACGCGGAAGGCGTCCTCCCGCGACAGCTGCGCGAGGATCGCATCAAGCGCATCGAGCTGGGGATGGCCGAGCCAGCCGGTCGCCATCAGCGGTGGCGTCGGCACCGCCGAGGAGACGCCGATCAGCGCCAGCGGCCCGCGACGGCGCACGAACGGAAAATGCGTTGCCGCGCCATCGGCGTCGCCGCGCAGATAGTCGCCGAAGTGACTGACGAAGCGATGCCGGGTCGCGCGCACATAGGCGTCGTGGTTGCCGGGGATCACGGTGACATCGGCAGGCGAACCCACGCCCTCCAGCCATTGCCGGGCCGGATTGAACTCGGCATCCAGCGCCAGATTGACGAGGTCGCCGGTCACGGCGATATGGTCCGGCTGCTGCGCCTGCATGTCCGACACCAGCGCGTCGAGCACGTCGCGGCGGTGATATTTGTGACGGTTGCGCGTCCAGTTCAGGTAGCCGAAGGCGCGCTTGCCGGCCAGATCGCGCAGCCGAGCCGCCGGCAGCGGCGGCAAATGCGGGTCCGACAGATGCGCGAGGCGGAACGCCGCCATCATGCGATTCCCTTCGGATTGTCCGCGAAAAGTGGCCGGCAGCCGGTCATGTCGTGCTATCCCGAACGTCCTGCCCTGTATTGGCAAGAGCTGCGCAGGCGCGCAAGGATCAAAGCACGGATCAAACACGATGATGTCGAGGGTTCAGTGACGGTCCTGCTCGATTTACGCAAGCGCTACGAGCCGCAGATCAGGTGGGTGTTTCATTTCTACTGGCGGCTGGTCCGCAGCATGACGCTCGGGGTCCGCGCCGTCGTGCTCGATGCCGACAACAGGGTGTTCCTGGTCAAGCATAGCTACGTCCATGGCTGGTATCTGCCCGGCGGCGGGGTCGAGGTCGGCGAAAGCTTTATCGAGTCGCTGCGGCGCGAATTGGAGGAGGAGGGGCGGATCGAGCTCAAGGGCGAGCCGGTGCTGCACGGCATCTTCCACAACAGCCACGTTTCGCCGCGCGATCATGTTGCGGTCTACGTCGTCAGGAACTACCGGCAGGACCGCCTGCCGGAGCCGAATCGCGAGATCGTGGCCTGCGGCTTCTTCGATCCGGCTGATCTGCCTGACGAGACCACCCCCGGCACGCGGCTGCGGATCGCGGAGGTGCTCGAAGGCAGGCCGCCGACGGCGACATGGCGGTGATGGACCGCGCCCGCGCCAGATGCTATCCCGCGCCCCACAATGACCGAATTGTCCCTGACCATCTTGCCCGAGACCCCGAAAGACGCCCAGGCGATCGAGCGCCTGCACGAGCGCACCTTCGGGCCCGGCCGCTTCGTGCTCAGCGCCTACCGGCTGCGTGAGCATGTCGATCATCTGCTCGATGTCTCCTTCACGGCGCGGATCGGCACGCTGCTGGTCGGCTCGGTGCGCCAGCTGCCGATCACGATCGGCGATACGCCGGCGCTGATGCTTGGGCCGCTAACGGTCGAGCCGCCGTTTCGCAGCCGCGGCGTCGGCCGTGCGCTGCTCGAGCGTGCGATCAACGACGCCCGCGCCAAGGGCCACCGGCTGATCGTGCTGGTCGGCGACGAGCCATACTACGCGCGGGTCGGCTTCAAGCCGGTCCCGAAGGGGCAAATGACCATGCCCGGTCCGGTCGATTACAGTCGCCTGCTTGTCATGGAACTGGTCGACGGCGCGGCCGAGGGCGTGTCCGGACCGATCCAGCCTGACTGGAGCAAGGCGATCTGACGTTCTCGCGAGCGTCGCCGGAACTGTTGCGCGCTATCGGAAACTAAAGCACAGTTGAGGCAAGCGCCGGGACAAGACCGGCGCATGTCATATCAACAGGGAGAGTGCGCGTCATGATCAAGGTCAGTGTGATGTATCCGAACAATCCAGGCGCACGCTTTGATCACGACTATTATCGCGACAAGCACATGCCGCTGGTGAAGGCGCGCCTCGGCGACGCATGCAAATACTACACCGTCGACAAGGGGCTCGCCGGCGGCGCCCCAGGGCAACCCGCAACCTATGTCGGAATGTGCCACATCTTCTGCGACTCGGTTGAGGCCTTCGCGGCCGGCATGGGCAAGCACGCCCAGGAGATCATGGGCGACATCCCGAACTACACCGATCAGCAACCGGTGATCCAGATCAGCGAAGTCGTCGTCGGCCACTGATCGTCGACGCGGGCGGCAAGGCTCACACGCTCGTCCATCGGACATGTTCGTAGCCCGGATGAAGCGAAGCGAAATCCGGGATCGGCAACCGCGGACACAGTGTTCCCGGATTGCGCTGTTCCCGGATTGCGCTGCGCTCCATCCGGGCTACGCGATAAATCCCTCTGCCGCGAACGGCAGAGGGACCCGCTTGGCTCAGAACTTCAGGTTGGCGAACGCTCGCACGCCGAGGCCCGGCATCAGCACCTCGTCCTTGGTGTAGGAGACGGAGTTGCGGATGTTCTGGTTGAGCAGATTGTTGCCGACCAGACCAAGCGTCATCTCGCGCGCGCCGATCCATGACGAATTCAGCTTGGTGTTGTAGGTGATCTCCGCGTTGAGGAGATTGTAGCCCGCGGTCGGAGTCTCTCCGATGACAGCGATGTCGTTCTGCGCGAAGGCGTGCACCAGATTGATGCGGGTCAGCCAGTTGCTGTCGCGCCAATAGAAACCGCCGCCGAGCCGCACCGGTGGAATCCGCGGCACGTTGCTGCCGTCGGTGAAGGTGGCGCGCACCACGTCGAACTGGTTCTCGATGCCCCAGATGCCGCCGTTGAGCGGGCCGATGTCGAACTGGCTCTGGAATTCGGCGCCGCGGAAGATCGCGTCACGCTGCGAATAAACCGCCTGCCGCGCCTCGTTGTTGGGATCGCCATTGCCGCAGGAGTCGAAATCGTCGCCGCACATCACCCCGGTCAGGCGGCGATAGATGAAGTTGCTGAAGCGGGTGTAGTAGGCGGTGGCCTCGAAGCGGAACGGTCCGGTCGCCTTGCGCAGGCCGATCTCGACCGATTTCGCGGTCTCGATGGTCAGGTTCGGATTGCCGATGTCGAAAGTCGCGGTCGCATCATGCGCGCCGCGCGAGAACAACTCCGCAGGCTTCGGCGCGCGTTCGACATATTGCGCCGTGATGCTGCCGACGAGATCGCCGGGCAGGTTCTGCAGCAGCCCGATGCTGCCGCTGACCGGCGTGTAGGATGGATTGCGCGCGATCGAGCTCTGCGGTGCGCCGTCGGGGAGATAGTCCGCCGGGAAGTTCGGCATCGATCCGTGCAGGTCGACATGCTCGATGCGGCCGGCGATCTGCGCCTTGGTCGAATCCGTGAATTTGAACTCGTTGAACACGTAACCGGCGACCCGGTTGTTGTTGTTCGGACTCCACAGGCCGTTGAACAGCGAGGTCGGATCGTCCGGGCTCGGCGCGGTCAGTTCCTGATGCCCGGCCTGCACGCCGAACGCGGTCGTCACCGTGGCGAAGCGCGCGTTGAACGGCATCATCTGCACCTCGACGCGGGCTTCCTGCTCCTTGTTGGTGAAGGTCTGCCGCACGCCGTCGCTGAACAGGTCGGTCGGATCGGCAAGGCCGAGCTCGTTGTGGTGATAGTCGGTCGCGCCGACCCAGAACCGCACGGCGTCGATCGCTGCAGCGTCGGGCCGGTACTCGCCCTTGACGGCGATCTTGGTCTGGTGCGCGTCGATCCGGGTCTGATGATCGGCGCCGTCGATGCCGGGGATATGGTAGAGCGAGTCGTTCTGGGTGATCGCCGCGCCGATATAGCCGCCCTGGAAGAAATAGGAGGCGCCGACCGACGCGCCGTCCGACTGCGTCGCGGAGTTCGGCTGACGGCCGTTGAATGGCTGGCCGGGCACAAATAAATAAGGATAGCTGGGGATGCTGTAGTCGCTGGTGGTGCGGCCATAGACATCGGCATGCACGGCGACATTGTTGCCACCGGCGTCCAGCAGCATGCCGCCCTCGACGCCGCGATTGACCGAGCTGACCGAGGTGCGGGTCTCGACATTGAGGCAACCCGGCGCGCCGGCGTCGGCCAGCGGAGCCTTCACCGGCAATCCGTAGGACTGAAACGGCGTCGCCGCGCAGGTCGGCATCGCATCGGGAATCCGGTTGTTGGTGGCGCTGACGACGCCGCCGATCGAGGTCGAGCCGTAGCGCAGCGCGGCCGGGCCGCGCACCACTTCGATCTGGTTGGTCGAGAGCGGATCGATCGGGACGAAATGATCCTCGCCGAGATCCGACACGCCGCCGCCGCCAAGACCGTTTTCGACGATGCCGACGCGGTTGACGTCGAGGCCGCGGATGATCGGCCGGCTCGACGCGCCGGGCGCGAAGCTCGAACCGGTGATGCCGGGCTTGGAGAACAGGAGATCGCCGAGCGCGGCGGCGCCGGATCGCCGCAGTTCCTCGTTGGGTATCACGGTGACGGTGGCGAACTGATCGGTAACCACAGGCAGCACGCCCTGCTGCGGTGCCGGCGCGGGTGCCGCAGGCGCCGGTTGCACGGCCGCGGCGCGTTCGCGGTTGCGGCTCGGCGCGGCCCGGACAACATGGCTCGGCGTGCGCGTTGGCGCGGTCCGGTGCCGTTGGATCGGGCTCGGTGCCGTCACGGTGATGTCAGGGAGTTGCGTCGGCGTGTCGTCGGCCAGCGCATTGTGGCTCATCGCGCCCAGCAATAGCCAGCTCACGCTCCCGATGTGGAGTGCTCGTTTCTTCTGAAGTGTCATTGTCCCGATCCAGGCCCGTCGAAATAACGGATCGATTCCGATTTGCCCCGCTGGCGCAGGCCGCAAATGTGACGCGGCCGTCCGCTCAGGGCGTGCAGCAATCAGTCGATGTCAGGACAGGGGAGGTGCGCGGGAGTGGAAGGCCGCCGGCGCCGATTTCAGATGGGCGAATTCGGCATTGGTGGTGCGGAACAGAAGCTCGATCGCTTCCGGCAGCAACAGCACCGGCGGCGCCGTGAACAGCATGCTGCTCGCAAGCGAGATGACGGCGCAGATCGCGCAATTGTCGGCCGGATGCCGGTCGTTGTCGTGATTGGCGGGCTGTGGCGTCCCGGTCACCTGGACCGCGAGGTCCGGCGTCGCCGAGGTCCCGATATAGGCGAGATCGACCAGCGACAGCCCGGTCTGGACCGCGGGCGCCGCTTGCGCGGCCGCGATCGGATGGAAATGCCCGAACGACAGCATGAACTGGACGGCGAGCGCGAACAGCGCCAGCCGCGAGCCAGTCTTGATGTGTCGCCGGAACCACTGCATGCCGATAACGCCCACCCAATCGGGAGCGCATCAACACCCCAGCGCCCCGATGTTACATTATAACATCGGATGGCGTGCGCGATGTCAACCAGCGTTCAGACAAACCGTGTCGATGCGTTGCCTGTGTGTGCTTGATGCAACGCAGACGTGAGCCCGGCCGGGCTCAGCGTCCCTCGCGCAGCCATGTTGCCGCGAATGCGCCGAGCAACAGTAGCAGGCCGACCAGTCCGGCGAACATCGGCAGCACGCCGACACCCTTGACGACGCTGGCGTCGCGCATCTTGACGCCGAGCCAGCCGTCGCCGCGGAAGATCGAGGAGGAGCGCACCGGCACGACGCGCGGCATGTCGAGGCTCGAACCGTCGACGATGCGCCGTGCATCGCCGCCGGTCGTCTGCGCCAGCGGCTTCAGCATCTCGGTGGTCGAGGTGACCTCCGAGAATTCCTTCGGGTTGGTCGGGCCGACATTGATCAGCGCCTTCAGCGTGCCGTCGGTGGCCTGCCACAGGCCGAGCTCGTTTGCGGGCAGCGTCGCGCGCCACTCGCCGGTATCGCCGGCGGTGAGCGTCAGTTCGCGCGTGGTGCCGCTCGGCGAGGTCACGGTGACCGGCGAGACGGTGTCGGCCATGGTCTGGCGCACCACCATGAGATCCTTGCCCTGCACCTGCATGCGCAGCGCCTCTTCATCGAGGTCGGGCTGCTTCATCAGCCAGTGCGACACCCGCCGCAACAAATCGAGATGCGGGCCGCCGCCCTCGTAGCCGCGCGCCCACAGCCAGATGTGGTCGGAGAGCAGCAGCGCGACGCGGCCTTCGCCGAAGCGCGACAGCAGCAGCAGCGGCTTGCCGTCGGCGCCGGTCATGACCGGCGGATTGATCGCGTTGCGGGTATCGACGGTGCGGAAGAACCGGCTCCAATGCGGCGGCTCGGCATTCGAGCCTTCCAGCCCGCGCGTCACCGGATGGCGCTTACCGGCATCGCTCAGATGCGCGTAGAACGGCTTCTCGGTCACGCCGACCGGTTCGGCCGGCAGCACCGAGTCCAGCGGCGTGCGCCAGATGCTGGTGGTCGAGGCGTAGTCGGGGCCGGCGGACACCAGCACCGCGCCGCCGGCGCGGACGTAGCGCGCGATGTTGTCGAAATAGGCGATCGGCAGCACGCCCTGGCGGGCGTAGCGGTCGAAGATGATCAGCTGGAATTCGTTGATCTTCTGCTGGAACAGCTCGCGGGTCGGAAATGCGATCAGCGACAGCTCGTTGATCGGCGTGCCGTCCTGCTTCTCCGGCGGACGCAGAATGGTGAAGTGCACGAGATCGACGCTGGGGTCGGACTTCAAGAGGTTGCGCCAGGTGCGCTCGCCGGAATGCGGCTCGCCGGAAACCAGCAGCACGCGCAGCTTGTCGCGGACGCCGTCGATCGCGACCACGGCGCGGTTGTTGACCGGCGTCAGCTCGTTCTCGAGCGGCGAGGCCTCGATCTCGACGATGTTGGGTCCGGCGTGCTTGATGTCGATGTCGACGCTCGAGGTCTGGCCGCTGGTCAGCGTGCGCTCGTTGATCACTTCGCCGTCGCGGCGGACCGTGACCTTGGCGCGCTCGCCGGTGACGCCCTGGTCGTCGAGCCGGAAGGTGATGGTCTGGGTCTGGCCGACGATGCCGAAGCGGGGCGCGGCAGTGATCGCGATGCGGCGGTCGCGCTCGTCCTTGCGGCCAGTGATCAGTGCGTGGACCGGCGCCTGGAAGCCGAGCGCCTGGGCGTTGGCCGGAATATCGTGCACGCGGCCATCGGTGATCATGAAGGCGCCGGCGACGCGCTCGACCGGAACATCCGACAGCGCCGACGTCAGCGCGCCGAACAGTTTTGTGCCGTCGGTCTCGCCATCGGCCTGACCGGCCTCGACGACGCGGACCTCGAGGCCCTTGATCTGCTTCAGGCTGTCGACCAGCGCCTGCCGCGCCTTGTCGGTCTCCTGGTTGCGCGTGCCGAAATTCTGGCTCGGGCTCTTGTCGACCACGACGGCCGCGACCGAGGACAGCGGCTCGCGGTCCTCGCGGGTGAAGGAGGGATTGGCCAGTGCCAGCAGGATCAGCGCCAGCGCCGCGACCCGCACCGCGGCGCCCCGTGCGCGCGACACCAGGAGCAGCACGGCGATGACGACGATCGCGCCGAGCGCGAGCCACAGCACGAGCGAGGGAACCAGCGGTGTGAACGCGATGCCGTAGTTCATATCATTGTCCCAGCCGCTCGATCAAAGCAGGCGCGTGCACCTGATCGGCCTTGTAATTGCCGGTCAGCGTGTACATCACGATGTTGACGCCGGCGCGGAAGGCGAATTCGCGCTGGCGCGGCTCGCCCGGCGTCAGCGGCAGCATCGGCTGACCGTCGGGGCGGATCGCCCAGGCACCGGCGAGGTCATTCGACGTGATGATGATCGGCGAGACGCCGTCGCCGCCGCGTGCCGGGCGCTGTGCAGCCTCGTCGTCGTCCTCGCGCGGCAATGCCTCGACCCAGGTCTGGCCGGAGTTGAAGCGGCCGGGGAAGTCGCGCAGCAAATAGAACGTCTTGGTCAGCACGTGCTCGCGCGGCACCGGCTCGAGCTCGGGCACGTCGAGGGTCGACAGCAATTCGCGCAGCGTCTGCATGCCGGGCGTTTGCGATGAGCCGCTGTCACCCGGCGGCGCTTCGACGGCGTCACGGGTATCGAAGATGACGGTGCCGCCCTGCTTCATGTAGGCGTCGATCTTGTTGATGGCGTCCTGCGGCGGCTTCGGCGCGCCCGGCACGATCGGCCAGTAGATCAAGGGGAAGAACGCCAGCTCGTCGCGCGCGGGATCGATGCCGACCGGATCGCCGGCCTCCAGCGCGGTGCGCTGTCCGAGGAACAGCGTCAGTCCGGACATCCCCGCCTTGACGATGGAATCGACGTCGGCATTGCCGGTGACGACATAGGCCAGCCGCGTTTGCGACACCGCCTTGATGGCGAAATCGTCGCTGCTCTCCGCCCGTGTCGACGACGGTGCGAACGTCACGAGTATCAAGGCGAAGGCGAGCACGGCCGGTGCCGCGCGCCGCCGGATCAGCGCGGCGAGGCCGCCGCCGAGCATGGCGACCACGATCGCATCGAGCAGGAACAGCGCCAGCGCCGTCGACAGCATGATGCCGCGCAGGTCGCGCGGCTCGGCGTTGGTGTAGCTCGCACGCGTCGCGCGCAGGGCCGAGGTGTCGAGCGGCGCGATACGATCGGCGGAGGCGAGCGTGTTGACCGCGATCGGGCTCTCGGCCGTGCCGTAGAAGCCGGGCGGATGGTCGGCGGTGCCGCGATCGCGATAGTCTGCCGACATCGGCTTGGCGCTCGAGGGCGGCGGGCCGAAGACGCCGAAGCCGTCGAGCGTGCGCAGCGGCGCAACCGTCTCGGCGTTGGGATCGCTGGCGACGCCGGGGCCGGGCTTCGAGGTATAGCCGGACATGTCGATCAGCCGGCGCAGCATCTCAACGAAGGTGCCGGACATCGGCAGATCCGACCAGCGCATGTCGGCGCCGACATGGAACAGGCTGACCACGCCCTTGCCGCGACGCTCGCCGGTGACCAGCGGCGTGCCGTCCTCCAGCGAGGCCCAGCTCTTGGTCGCGAGCACGGCGTCGGGCTCGGCCAGCACCTGGCGGTTGACGGTGATGTCCTTCGGCACGGTGAGGCCGGCGAACGGGCCGTCGGCGGCGAACGAGGCCATGTGCTGCGGCTTCTCCCAGGTCAGGCTGCCGCCGAGCGTGCGTCCGCCGCGGCGCAGCTTGACGGGAACGAGGTCGTCATCGGCCTGGGCGAGGCGGGGACCTGCGAAGCGCAACAGCACGCCGCCTTGCTCGATCCAGGCATTGAGCCGGTCGCGGATCTCCGGCGAGAGCGTGCCGACGTCGGCCATCACGATCATCGGCAGCCGCTGGTCGAGGAATTGCCCGATCACCTGCTGCGGCGCGCCGCGATCGCCGAGCCTGACGTCGGCGAATGGCGACAGCGCGCGGGAGAGATAGAAGGTTGACGCCAAGAGCGGCTGCGCGGTGTCGTTGCTCGCACCCGAGACCACGCCGATGGCGCGGCGGCGCCAGCGCCGGTCGAGCAGCTGCACGGCGCCGGCCGAATGCTCGCCAGAGATTTCGAGTCGTGCGATGTCATTGCGCAACTCGACCGGAAGATCGAAGGCGGCGTCGGTCTCGCGATCCTGCGGTCCGAATGTGTAGCGGGCCTCGCCGATCGGCGAGCCCTTGGCGTCGACCGCGCGCACCGTTCCCGCCGCGATGCCGCTCTCGGTGCGCAGCACCTTCACCGTCATCTTGGCGGCGGCGTTCTCGGCCGCGACCAGCGCCTGCGCCGACTGCGCTCCGCCCGCATAGATCGTCAGATTGCGGCTCTCGATCACCTTGCCGAGCCCCTCGGTGAATTCGCTGGCGCGGCCGGTGTCGACGCCGTCGGACAGCCAGGCGATGTCGCAATCGCCGGTCGATTTGAGGAAACGTTCCAGCGCGCTGAGGGTTTCAACCCGATCGACCGAGTAGGGCTTTGGCGCGAGCTGGCGCAGCGCGACGCGCGCGGCGCCGGCCGGCATCAGCGTGATGTCGCGCGCGGGCTCGGACAGCGGCACCAGCGCGACACCGCGACGGTCGCTGTCGGCGTTGGCGACCAGTTCGTCCGCGGCCCTGATCCGCGCATCCCAGCTCGAGGCCGCGCTCCAGCCGTCGTCGAGCAGGATCACCAGCGGCAATTTGCCGGCGGCGACGCCGGTCTGCGGATTCCAGATCGGGCCGGCGGCGGCGAAGATGACGAGCGCGGCGGCGGCGAGCCGCAGCAGCGTCAGCCACCACGGCGTGCGCGACGGCGTCTCCTCCTTGGGCGCGATGTCGAACAATAGCCGCGTCGGCGGGAATTCGATCCGGCGCGGCCGCGGCGGCATCACGCGCAAGAGCCACCACAGCACCGGCAGGCTGACCAGCCCCAGCAGCAGCAGCGGTTCGGCAAAGGAGAGGGGGAGGCCTGCGATCATGCGCTGCGTCCCGCCTTGACTGTTGAGCGGCCGCCGCCGCCCTTGCTCACCATCATGCCGGCATGCAGGAACAACAGCAGCTCGGCCGCGGAGCGGCTGGTGGTGTGGGTCGAGAACAGCCAGTCGAGCCGGTTGGTCTCATTGCGGATCTGGTCGCGATGCAGCGCGACGCGCGCGACATAGTCGCTCGCCCAGCTCTCGGCGCGGCCCGCGGTGATGACACTGCCGGCTTCCGGCTCGACGAATTCGACACGGCCGGAATAAGGGAAGGTCTCTTCGGCCGGATCGACGACCTGGATCATGGCGCCGTGCGCGCCGGAGGAGGAAAGCCCGGCCAGCATCGCCGTGATTTCTGCTATCGGCGACCAGAAATCCGACAACACGACGACTTCGGCCAGCGACGACGGCACGAAGGACGGCGGCAGGCTCGCGCGCGTCTTCTCGTCGTGCAACATCGCTTCCGCCATCTTGTCGATCACGTTGAGGCTTGCGGTCGGGTTCATCAGGCCGGGAATGCCGACGCGTTCTCCGCCCGCAACGAGCAACTCGGCGAGCGCGAAGGCTACGATCAGTCCGCGCTCCAGTTTGCTGTCGCGCGCCTCGCGCGAGGCAAAGGCCATTGAGGGCGAGCGGTCGGGCCAGATCCACACCGTGTGCGCGGCTTCCCACTCCTGCTCGCGGACATAGAGATGGTCGTCGCGTGCCGAGCGGCGCCAGTCGACGCGCTGCGACGGCTCGCCGGAGACGAAGCGGCGGTATTGCCAAAAATTTTCGCCCGAGCCGGCGCGGCGGCGGCCGTGCAGGCCATGGATGACGTTGGCGGCGACACGGCGGGCCTCAAGCACCAGACGCGGCAGCGACGCGGCGAGCGTTCGGCTTTCGCCATCGGCACGTCGAACCGCAAGGATCTCCTCGTTCTGGTGCCTGTTGTCTGCGGCCATCAACCGATCCGGGTCTTCAGTTGCTTGATCACGTCGGGAATGGTGCGGCCCTCGGCGCGTGCCGAGAAGGTCAGCGCCATGCGGTGCTTGAGCACGGGCTCGGCGAGATCGAGCACATCGTCGATCGACGGCGCGAGTCTTCCATCGAGCAATGCACGGGCACGCACCGCGAGCATCAAGGCCTGGCTGGCGCGGGGACCCGGTCCCCATGCGATCAGCTTGCCGGCCTCGCCGCCCTCGGTGCCGGGACGCGCGGCGCGGACCAGCGTCAGGATCGCCTCGACCACGGAATCGCCGACCGGCAGGCGCCGCACCAGGCGTTGCGCGGTGAGCAGCGTCTCGGCGTCCATCGACGGCGTGGCACGCGCTTCTTCGGCGCCGGTGGTTTCGAACAGGATGCGCCGCTCGGCGTCGCGATCGGGATAGTCGACGTCGATTTCCATCAGGAAGCGGTCGAGCTGCGCTTCGGGCAGCGGGTAGGTGCCTTCCTGCTCGAGTGGGTTTTGGGTCGCGAGCACGTGGAACGGCTTTGGCAAATCATGCCGCGCGCCGGCAATGGTGATGTGCTGCTCCTGCATGGCTTGCAGCAGCGCCGACTGGGTGCGCGGGCTGGCGCGGTTGATCTCGTCGGCCATCAGCAGCTGCGCGAACACCGGACCTGCGATGAAGCGAAACGAACGCTTGCCGGCCGAGCTCTCGTCGAGCACTTCGGCGCCGAGAATATCCGACGGCATCAGGTCCGGCGTGAACTGAATTCGCTTGGCATCGAGGCCGAGCGTGACGCCGAGCGTTTCGACCAGCTTGGTCTTGGCGAGGCCGGGCACGCCGATCAACAGCGCGTGGCCGCCGGACAGGATCGTCACCAGGGTGTTTTCGATCACCTGCTCCTGGCCGAAGATGACGGTGGAGACCGCTTCCTTGGCGGCCTTGATCTGCCCCGCGACCTGCTCGGCCGAACGGACGATCACATCCTCCAGTTTCTCGACGCTGTCTGCACCAGCCATTCGATCCGCTCCTTCTTGACGATGCGCGCACATTGGCGCGCCGTCATCTGTCGTCATCACCTGTCGTCATCTTGGCCCTCATGCTAAACCTGAGCGAAGGCCATGTATTCGTTGAATTAAACTATCCCCACCTTATCGGTGTTTCAGGGTATGAACGGCATCACGATGTGGCGAGAATGACATCCCGACCACATCTCAGGATATGTGCACCAAACGTGCCAGATTGAAGGTAGGAAACCTTAAGGCAAACAATGGCGAAGCAAGGGCAGAGCGATTCCGGCAGGGAAACTACGGGCCTCGGGAGCAAGGGTCTCGAAGGGCTCACCACGGCCGCCAATCAAGCTGCAACATCCGGTCCGGCCGGACGCAAGGGCCTGCCGCCGGTTCACCTGTGGAATCCGCCATTCTGCGGCGATCTCGACATGCGAATCGCGCCTGACGGCACCTGGTTCTACATGGGAACGCCGATCGGCCGCCCCGCGCTGGTGCGGCTGTTCTCCACGATCCTGAAGCGCGAGGACGGCAAGCACTTTCTCGTGACTCCGGTGGAGAAGGTCGGCATCCGCGTCGACGACGCGCCGTTCCTTGCCGTGGAAATGCAGACCGGGGAAGACGCGCGCGGCCGCCTGCTCAGGTTCCGCACCAATGTCGACGATTGGGTCGATTGCGAGAAAGGCCGCGGCCTGAGATTCGAGGCGGCCGAGGACGGCGGATTGACGCCCTATCTGCATGTCCGCGCCGATTTGTGGGCCAAGGTCACCCGCGCGCTCTATTACGATCTGGTTGACATGGGCGAGCAGCGGATGGTCGATGGTCAAGAGATGTTCGGTATCGAGTCCGGCGGCGAGTTCTTCGCGATGGCCGATGCCAGTCAGGTGAGGGACGCACTTTGAACGAGCCGTTGCTGAAGGTGGAGCCGGCGACGATCAGCTCGACGGAATTCTTCGCGCGGGCCCGCACGCGGCTCACTTTCGATGTGCCGCCGGGCCTGGTCGATCCGCATATCATTCCGCGCACCGGAGACTCCGGCAACGACCGCATGCTCGAGATCGTGGCGCAGGAGCAGCCGGTGCGGCCGGCCGCGGTGCTGATCCCGGTGGTCGATCACCCCGAGCCGACCGTGCTGTTGACGCAGCGCTCGCCCAATCTGTCGAGCCATGCCGGCCAGATCTCGTTTCCCGGCGGCAAGATCGACGCCACCGACGCCTCGCCGCTCGATGCCGCGCTGCGCGAGGCCTGCGAGGAAGTCGGGCTGAAGCGGGAATTCATCGACCCGGTCGGCTATCTCGACCTTTATGGTACCGCGTTCGGCTTCCGCATCCTGCCGACGGTCGCCAAGGTGAAGCCGGGATTCACGCTTGCGATCAACGAGGCGGAGGTGGTCGATGCGTTCGAGGTGCCGCTCGCCTTCCTGATGAATCCCGAGAATCATCAGATCCACACCAAGGAATTCCGCGGCATGGACCGGTCCTATTACGCGATGCCGTTCGCCGAGCGCTACATCTGGGGCGCGACCGCGGGCATCCTGCGGGTGTTGTATGAGCGGATCTATCTGTCATGATCCGCACGGTATTGACCGAGATCGGAATCTTTCTGGTCCCGTTCGCGGTCTATGCCATCTTCCTCATCGCGACGCGGTCCGGCGTGACGCTGCCGGCGTCATGGCCGCTCGACATGCTGGCGAAGCTGACGCTGGTGGCGCTGGTCATGGTGATCGTGAGCTTCGTGCTGCTGGCCGAATTGACCGGCGCGCCGCCGAACTCGACCTACGTTCCCGCCCATATCGAGAACGGCAAGCTGGTGCCGGGAGTTGAGAAATGAGCGAGGTGCGCCTGTTGTCCGACGCGCCATGGCTCGCTTCCGGGCCCGCGGCGCACGTGCTCGGCCTGC
Source organism: Bradyrhizobium sp. UFLA01-814 (assembly GCF_046718885.1). Taxonomy (NCBI): domain Bacteria; kingdom Pseudomonadati; phylum Pseudomonadota; class Alphaproteobacteria; order Hyphomicrobiales; family Nitrobacteraceae; genus Bradyrhizobium; species Bradyrhizobium sp. UFLA01-814. The sequence continues at coordinate 27,672 of NZ_JAQOSR010000015.1, forward strand.
TCAATGCCGATGGCGAGGAAGCGCGGGTGATCGGCGGGGCCGTGCGCAACGCCTTGATGCAGATTCCGCTCGCCGATATCGACATCGCCACCACGGCGCTGCCGGAGGAGGTGATCCGCCGCGCCAAGCGGGCGGGCATCAAGAGCGTGCCGACCGGCATCGAGCACGGCACGGTGACCCTGGTCGTCGACAGCCAGCCCTTCGAGGTGACGACGCTGCGCGAGGATACCGAGACCTATGGCCGCAAGGCCAGGGTGGCGTTCGGGCGCGACTGGGTGCGCGACGCCGAGCGGCGCGACTTCACCATCAACGGCCTGTCGGTCGACGCCTCGGGCGTCGTGCACGATCACGTCGGCGGCCTCGCCGACATCGAAGCGAGGCGCGTGCGCTTCATCGGCGATCCCGCGCAGCGGATTGCCGAGGACTATCTGCGCATCCTGCGCTTCTTCCGTTTCCATGCCGCCTATGGCGCGGGCGAGGTCGATCGCGCCGGTTATCTCGCCTGCGTCAGCGGGCGCGCCGGATTGGCCGGCCTCTCGGCCGAGCGGATTCGCATGGAGATGCTCAAGCTCGTGGTCGCGAACGGCGCCGCGAGTGCAGTGGTCGCGATGAGTGACGGCGGCTTGCTGCAGCCGCTGTTCGGCGGCGTCGCCTATACCGGCCCGTTCGCGGCGATGATCGAGATCGAGCAACTGATGAAGCTCGCGCCGAGCGCGATGCGAAGGCTGGCCGCGCTGACGGTCGCCGTGACCGAGGACGCGCGGCGCATCGCCAGCCGGCTGCGGCTCTCCAACGCCGAGGCCAAGGCGCTCGATTCGATGGGGCATCGCTGGTGGCGCCTGCCCGGCATGGACGAGGCGCACGCCAAGCGCAGGCTCTACCGGCTCGACGAGGGGCCGTATCGCGACCGGTTGCTGCTCGCTTGGGCGCGCACCGGCGCGGGCCAGGATGTCGATCAATGGCGCGCGCTCGCCACGCTGCCAGAGCGCTGGCGCGCGCCTCACTTTCCCTTGAGGGCGTCGGATTTCGTCGCGCGCGGCATTGCCGAGGGACCGGCACTGGGGCATGTACTGACCTTGGCCGAGGATGCTTGGCTAGCCGCGGATTTCCCGCTGGATCCGCAGGTGTTGTCTGGCATCGCCGACCAGACCGTTTCCCGTTTCACCCGCGATCATCGGCTTTGAATTTCCTCTCCGGCTTCGCAGATATCTCGCTCCTTCAAATTCTGCTTGTCGCAGCCGTTGCGCTGTTTGCTTCCGTGATCGGTGGTCTTGCCGGCTATGGCACCGGCGCCCTGATGCCGCTGGTGCTGGTGCCGATGGTCGGTGCCGAGCCGGTCGTGCCGATCATCGCGATCTCGTCGATCTTCACCAATTCGAGCCGCTTCGTCGCCTTTGTCAGGTTTGCCGACCGCCGCAAGGCAATCATCGTGATCGCGGCGGCGCTATGCTCCACGGCGCTCGGCGCCTACGGCTATACAAGGCTGACCAGTGCCGGCGCCTCGCTCGTGATCGGGAGCATGCTGATCCTGAGCGTGCCGCTCAGGCGGCTGTTGCGCAAGCACAGCGTCAGGATCGGTGAGCGGGGCCTTGCGGCCGGTGCCGTCGGTTATGGCGTCGTGGTCGGCGGCACCGCGGGCTCGGGCGTCATCCTGCTGTCGCTGCTGATGGCGGCCGGGCTCGAAGGCGCCGCCGTGGTCGCGACCGATGCGGTGATTTCGCTGACAAGTGCCGCGGTCAAGATTTCGGTGTTCGGCTTGACCGGCGTCATCACCGCGCAGGTGCTGGCGCTTGCGCTGCTGATCGGCCTGGTCGCCATACCCGGCGCGTTCCTGGCCAAGGCCTTTGTCGAGCGGATGCCGGTGCATATCCACACCGCGATCCTCGATGCCGCCGTGGTCACCGGCGGCGTGGTGATGATTGCAAGCGCGCTGCGCGCGCTCTGACGGGAGGCGGAGGCGATGCTGCCGGCGCCTGCCAGTCAGCATCGCGCCAACGGATCTCACGCCGCCTTGCGCTTCTTCTTGCGGTCGCCGTCGTCGTCTTCGTCCTCGTCGTCTTCTTCCTCGTCGTCCTCGTCTTCGTCGTCTTCCTCTTCATCGTCCTCCGGATCGAGCTCGGTCGATTCGAGTGCGACGAGCGGCAAGGTTTCGCGAAACAGGTCGCCGTCCGTGCCCATCCACAGACACGCGACCTTGTCCTCGTCGATTTCGACGACCGTGATCGGATGGCCGCCGGACTTCAGCATGACGACATCGCCTGGTTTCAGTTCCATGATTTTCCCTCCGCGCTGGATGACGCGGACGGCAGGCTAGCGACCGGTGATGACAGTCAAATCACGGCCGGCGGCAGCTTGAATGGAATTGACGTGGAAAACGGCCGCGATGCGCTATTTGCGCGCGGCAGGAACCAGTTCGCTCAGCGAGCGGATGATGCGGTCGGGCTTGATGGTCGATCCCGGCGGCAGCCCGACACCGTGCACGTCCATCCAGATCGCATAGATGCCAAGCCGCTGCGGCGCCACGACTTCCCACTCGAGATTGTCGCCGATCATCCAGGTGTCGGATGCGGTGACGCCGAGTGCTTCCATCGCGTGCAGGTAGGCGCGCTCCTCCGGCTTGCCGAAGCCGTGCTCGCCCTCGATCTGGATGTGATCGAAGCGATGGCCGAGCGCGAAGCGCTCGACCTTGGCGCGCTGCATGTCGGCGGCGCCGTTGGTGACCAGCGCGAGCTTGATGCCGAGCGCCTTCAAGGCATCGATCGCTTCATGCGCGCCGGGGAAGACGAACATCTCCTCCTCGCGATAGGCGGTGAAGCGATCGGCGATGCGGTCGGCGAGATCGTCCGGCAGCGCGCGGTGACCGGCCGCCGCAAGCGCCGCGAAGCCGCCCTTCACGGTGAGCCGTCGCGCCTCGCCGAGCTTGATCCGCCAGATCGGCTCGGCGGTTGACCAGAATTGCCGCGCATAGGCCAACAGCGCCGTCGCGACCTGATCCGGGGGCAGGGGCGCCAGCTCCGCGGCGAACTCCGTGGTGATCGTGTTCCAGGCGATCTCGGGGCGTCCATAGGCCGACAGGATGGTGTCGTCCATGTCGATCAGCATCGCGCGCGGCAGGTTCATCACGGCCATTTCACCTCCGGCGGCAGCGACGACAGGATCGAATCCACATTGCCGCCGGTCTTCAGGCCGAAGATGGTGCCGCGATCATAGAGCAGGTTGAACTCGACATAGCGACCGCGGCGGACCAGCTGCTCGTCGCGATCCTCCGCGCTCCAGGCGGCCTCGAAATTGCGCCGCACCAGGTCGGGATAGATTTTCAGGAAGCTGCGCCCGACGTCCTGGGTGAAGGCGAGATCGGCCTCCCAGTCGCCGCTGTCGTGCCAGTCATAGAAGATGCCGCCGATGCCGCGGGCTTCCTTGCGGTGCGGCAGGTAGAAATAGTCATCGCACCATTTCTTGTACTTGTCGTAGTCGGCGACGCCGTTCGGCCCGTTGCACGCCTCCTTCATCGCGGCGTGGAAGGCGACCGTGTCGGGGTCCTCCTGGGTGCGCCTGCGGTTCAGCACCGGCGTCAGGTCGGCGCCGCCGCCGAACCAGGCCTTGGTGGTGACGACGAAGCGGGTGTTCATGTGCACGGCAGGCACGTTCGGATTGCGCAAATGCGCGATCAGCGAAATGCCCGAGGCCCAAAATCGTGGATCGTCGGCGGCACCTGGAATCTGCGCGCGGAATTCGGGCGCGAACTCGCCGTGCACGGTCGAGCAGTGCACGCCGACCTTTTCGAACAGCCGGCCCTTCATGATCGACATCACGCCGCCGCCGCCCGGCTTGCCGGTGTGGTCGGTGCGGTCCCAGGGGGTCCGCGCGAACCGGCCGGCGGCGCCGGGATAAAGCCTGGATGGGGCGTCGTCCTCGAGCTTCTCGAAGGCCGCGCAGATGTCGTTGCGCAGCGCCTCGAACCAGCCGCGCGCACGCGCCTTGCGGTCCTCGATGATGGCGGGGTCTGTTGGCAGCATGACTAACCTTGCGGGCCGAAGTAGGTGCAGCTCTCGTTGCAGCTGTCGCGATGGACGCTGACGCGGCTCAGCTTGCCTGCGTGTTGCAGCCGCTCCCAGATGAAGCGCGACAGATTCTCCAGCGTCGGCACGCCGATCGCCTCGATCTTGTTCAGGAACTTATGGTCGAGCGTCTTCTGCACCTCGGCCATCGCGCGTTCGAGCAGGCCGAGATCGATCACCATGCCGGTTTTCGGGTCGGGCGTGCCGCGCACCGTGACTTCGGCGCGGAAGGAGTGGCCGTGAATCTCCTCGCTGGCGGTGCCAAATGTCGTTCCGGACAGCGCATGCGCAGCCTCGAACCGAAACGCTTTCGTCAATTCCCACATCTCGTTCAACAATCCGATTCTGTTAGTTCATCTAATCCCGAGCGTCTTGTGCGTCTGCACGCTAAGGCGCCATTGCGGGTGCTTCAGGCAATAGGCGATCGCCCGCTCGGTATTCTCGATCACGTCGGGGCCGTCCATCGGCTGCAGCGAGAAGCGCTCGAAGGCGAGGCCCGCGAAATCCTCCGGAGTGTTCTCCACCTGCGGATAGACCAGTTTGAGCTCGTGCCCCTTGCGCACCACGAGCTCGGCTGCAGCCTTGGGACTGACGCAGATCCAGTCGAGCCCGTCGGGCGGGGCGATGGTGCCGTTGGTCTCGATCGCGATCGCAAAGCCGTGGTCGTGCAGGGCCTCGATCAGGGCCGCGTCGACCTGCAGCAGCGGCTCGCCGCCGGTCAGGACGACGTAGCGGTCGGCCTCGCCTCCGGTCCATTGCGCGGCAATGGTGCCGGCAAGCTCTTCCGCGGTCGCATAACGGCCGCCCAGCGTGCCGTCGGTGCCGACGAAATCGGTGTCGCAGAATTTGCAGACGGCGCCGGCGCGGTCCTGCTCGCGGCCGCTCCAGAGGTTGCAGCCGGCGAAGCGGCAGAACACGGAGGCCCGGCCCGCATGGGCGCCTTCGCCCTGCAGGGTGAGAAAGATCTCCTTGACCGCGTAGCTCACCAAAAATCCCTTAAGTTGCCGAACCGGCAATTCCTGAACCGGTCTGCCGCAGCGCCTCGCCGACGGCCATGGCCGCCGTGACGGCCACATTGAGCGAACGCATGGTCGGCCGGATCGGAATTACCAGCCGCGCATCCGCTGCGGCCACCACCGCGGCGGTCACCCCTGCCGTCTCGCGCCCGAACAGCAGGACATCGGAGGCCGTATACGCGAAATCAAGGTAGGATTTCGCCGCCTTGGTCGTGAACAGCACCAGCCGGCATCCGGCCTCGGCCCGCCATTCCTCGAATTTCGACCATGAGTCGTGACGCTTCAACCGCACATGGTCGAGATAGTCCATACCCGCCCGGCGGAAATTCCGATCCGAGGTGTCGAATCCCGCCGGTTCGATGATATGGGCCGCCACGTCCAGGCAGGCGCAGAGGCGCAGAATCGTCCCTGTATTCTGGGGGATGTCGGGCTGGAACAGCGCGATCTGCATGGTGCGGGCGGCCTGTGAAATCCGGATGAAATTGTCTCAATAAAACATCGCTCGGCGCGGATTTCGTGCATTGCACGTGTGCGAGCCGATAGCGGGCTTGCGCTCGTCCGGCAAGGGTGCCAATAGAACGATTCTGGACTGCTGTTCCGCCATTTGGGGTGGGGAATAGCGGTTTTCTGCCGCCGCGGGGGCCGCGGGCGCCGGCAGCCTTTCTTGGGGCGCGTCCTGCGTCTCCAGGGCGGTTCCACCGGCTGCAGAAAAGAAAGGGCTAGGAATCGTGACGACAGCGTCTTCGGCGGACCATCCGACACGCCGTGATTTTCTCTTTGTTGCAACCGGAGCTGCCGCCGCGGTCGGCGCAGCCGCCACCGTCTGGCCGCTGGTTGCCCAGATGAACCCGGATGCCGCGACGATCGCGGCCGGCGCGCCGATCGAGGTCGATCTGACGCCGATCGCCGAGGGCCAGGACGTCAAGGTCTTCTGGCGCGGCAAGCCGATCTACATCAGCCATCGCACCAAGAAGCAGATCCAGGAGGCCCAGAGCGTGGCGCTCTCGAGCCTGCCCGATCCGCAGCCCGACTCGGCCCGCGTCAAGGCCGGCCACGACCAGTGGCTGGTTGTGATTGGCATCTGCACCCATCTCGGCTGCATCCCGATCGCCCATGAAGGCAATTACGACGGCTTCTTCTGCCCCTGCCATGGCTCGCAGTACGACTCCTCCGGTCGTATCCGCCAGGGGCCGGCGCCCGCCAACCTGGCGGTGCCGCCCTACGCCTTCCTTTCCGACACCAAAATCCAGATCGGCTAAGTCCCGGCCCCTCCGGGATTTCGGCTTCCACTTGGACCCATCGCGTCGTTTTTCTTCTTCAGGATCGCATCAATGAGCGGACCATCTGATTTCCAACCGAGCAACCCCGCCTTGAAGTGGATCGAACGGCGCCTTCCGATCTTCGGCCTGATCCACTCCTCGTTCGTGGCCTATCCGACGCCGCGCAACCTGAATTACTGGTGGACCTTCGGCGCCATCCTTTCGATGATGCTGGCGCTGCAGATCCTGACCGGCGTGATCCTGGCGATGCACTACACGCCGCACGCCGACCTCGCCTTCAAGTCGGTCGAGCTGATCGTCCGCGACGTCAATTACGGCTGGCTGCTGCGCAACATGCATGCGTGCGGCGCGTCGATGTTCTTCTTCGCCGTCTACATCCATATGTTCCGCGGCCTCTATTACGGGTCGTACAAGGAGCCGCGTGAGGTGCTGTGGATCCTCGGCGTCATCATCTACCTCCTGATGATGGCGACGGGCTTCATGGGCTACGTGCTGCCGTGGGGCCAGATGAGCTTCTGGGGCGCCACCGTCATCACCAATCTGTTCTCGGCCGTGCCCTATTTCGGCGAGAGCATCGTGACCCTGCTGTGGGGCGGCTATTCGGTCGGCAACCCGACGCTGAACCGCTTCTTCTCGCTGCACTATCTGCTGCCGTTCGTGATCGCCGGCGTGGTCGTGCTGCACGTCTGGGCGCTGCACGTCGCAGGTCAGAACAACCCGGCCGGCGTCGAGGCCAAGACCGAGAAGGACACCGTTGCGTTCACGCCGTATGCGACGATCAAGGACATGTTCGGCGTATCCTGCTTCCTGATCTTCTTCGCCTGGTTCATCTTCTACATGCCGAACTATCTCGGCGACGCCGACAACTACATCCCGGCGAACCCGGGCGTGACGCCGGCGCACATCGTGCCTGAATGGTACTACCTGCCGTTCTACGCGATCCTGCGTTCGATCCCGAACAAGCTCGCCGGCGTCGTGGCGATGTTCTCGGCGATCATCATCCTGTGCTTCCTGCCCTGGCTCGACAGCGCACGGACCCGTTCGTCGAAGTATCGCCCGCTGGCCAAGCAGTTCTTCTGGATCTTCGTGGTGGTCTGCATCCTGCTCGGCTACCTCGGCTCGCAGCCGCCGGAAGGCATCTATGTGATCGCCGGCCGCATCCTGACGGTCTGCTACTTCGCCTACTTCCTGATCGTGCTGCCGCTGCTCGCCCGCATCGAGACCCCGCGTCCGGTGCCGAACTCGATCGCTGACGACGTGCTGGCGAAGAGCAAGGGCAGGGCCGCGACCGCGGCCTCTGTGATGCTCGCGATGGTGGTGGCCGGCAGCCTGCTCGTCGGCGGCACCCAGAACGCCAAGGCCGAGGAGGGTGGCAACGCGCCGCCGGCCCAGAAGTGGTCGTTCTCCGGTCCTTTCGGCACCTATGACCGTGGCTCGCTGCAGCGCGGCTTGAAGGTCTACAAGGAAGTCTGTGCCGCCTGTCACGGCCTGTCCTATGTCGCGTTCCGCAACCTCGCCGATCCCGGCGGCCCCGGCTATTCGCCGGCGCAGGCGGCGGCGTTCGCGTCCGAGTACAAGATCAAGGACGGTCCGAACGACCAGGGCGAGATGTTCGAGCGTCCGGGCCGTCCGGCGGATTACTTCCCGTCGCCGTTCCCGAACGAGCAGGCCGCGCGCGCGGCCAATGGCGGCGCGGCGCCGCCCGACCTCTCGCTGATCACCAAGGCGCGGTCCTACAAGCGCGGCTTCCCGCAGTTCGCGATCGACTTCTTCACCCAGTACCAGGAGCAGGGACCTGATTACGTCGACGCCATCCTGCAGGGCTTCGAGGACAAGGCTCCGGCAGGCGTCACGATCCCGGAGGGATCCTACTACAACAAGTACTTCCCCGGCCACGCCATCAAGATGCCGAAGCCGCTGTCCGACGGACAGGTGACCTTCGACGACGGTTCGCCGGCGACGGTCAAGCAGTACGCGCATGACGTCACCACGTTCCTGATGTGGGCCGCCGAGCCGCACATGGAGGAGCGCAAGCGGATCGGCATGCAGGTGTTCTTCTTCCTGGTCGTCTTCGCCTTCCTGATGTACTTCACCAAGCGCAAGGTCTGGGCCAACGCCCACTGATCTCGGGTACGGTATAGCGAGTTTGAAAAAGCCCCTTCGGGGGCTTTTTTGTTTGCAATCTCTCCGTCATTCCGGGGTGACGCGGTAGCATCGAACCCGGAATGACAGTGTCGTCAATTGCGTCGGCCGCCGAGTGCGGACAAGATGCCGGCCAATCAGCCGGCAAACATTGCGGAGGAACTCATGGGTACCAGCATCAGCTTCAAGCGTCCGGACGGCAAGGAAGCGTCGGGCTATCTCGCCAATGCGGCGCGCGGCAACGCACCCGGCGTCGTCGTGATCCAGGAATGGTGGGGCCTGTCGGACCAGATCAAGGGCCTGTGCGACCGCTTCGCGGTGGCCGGCTTCGATGCGCTGGCGCCAGATCTCTACAAGGGCAAGGTGGTGCCGTATCACGACACCGATGCCGCGGGCAAAGAGATGAACTCGCTCGACTTCATGGACGCCACCACGCAGACGGTGCGGGGCGCTGCGCAGTATCTCGCCAAGAACGGCGCCAAGGTCGGCCTGACCGGCTTCTGCCTCGGCGGCGCGGTGACCATCATCGGCTCGGTGCATGTGCCGGAATTGACCGCGGGCGTCGTGTTCTACGGCATCCCGCCGGAGCAGGCCGCCAAGCCCGCCGACGTCAGGATTCCGCTGCAGGCGCACTTCGCCAACAAGGACGATTGGTGCACGCCCGAGCTTGTCAGCAATTTCGAGAAGGCGATGAAGGCCGCCGGCAAGTCGCTCGAGCTGTTCCGCTACGACGCCGAGCACGCCTTCGTCAACGAGCAGCGCCAGTCGGTGCACGACCGTGAGGCGGCCGAACTCGCCTGGGGCCGCGCCACGGACTTCTTCAAGAAGCATCTGGGGTAGAGGTACGACGCGCACACGTTGTGTCGTCCCTGCGAAAGCAGGGACCCATACGCCGCGGCCGTTGTGACAGGCACTCGGGCAGTCATCTCGCCAAAATAACTACGCCCTGTGGTTATGGGTCCCTGCTCCCGTGCGCAATTGCGCACTAGGCAGGGACGACGGCGAGATCTAACTCTCCGCCTTCACCCCGTCCCACCACGGGCAGGTCCCCGACATCAGCCTGAAATTGCCTTCCATCACCTGCACCGGTGCGCGTTTGCCCTCGGCGGCGGCGCGCATCCGCATCTCGCGCGCGACGGCGCGGTCCTCCGGCGACAGCCAGACCCGCTCGTGGCCCCACAGGCTCGGGCCGTCATGCATCTCGAACGGCGTCCAGTTCGCCGGGTCGATCTCGCGGCCGCCCCAGCCGCACTCGACCATGAAGGCCGACGGCGACCTGGCGTAGAACGACGTCATCAGATCGTTGGTATGACGGCCGAGCGTGACGTTGACCCGGTCTTCCTGCTGGGCGACGTCATAGGCTTGGCCGACATCGTCGAGCGAGAACAGCTCCACCATCAGATGATGCATGCCGTTCGTGCCGGTCTCGATCAGCGCCAGCGAGTGGTGGCGGGCGTTGACGTGGAAGAAATAGGCGCGGAACGGCTTCTCGATGTAGTCGCTTAAGCCGAAGCCGAGCACGTCGACATAGAAGCTCATCACGGGGGCGATGTGCTCGACCGTCAGCACGGCGTGGCCGAGGCCGAGCGGCCCGGTACGGAAGCCGGAGATCGAGCGCCCAGGCCTGAACGGCGTGTCGTCGATCTCGGCGCCGTGAAACGCCTCGAGACGATTGCCGGCGGGATCCCGAAACGAGATCAGGCCGCGCACCCGCCTTGCGTCAGCGAGCGCCTGCGGCTCCGCGGTCACGGCGACACCGGCACGTTCCAGCCGTGCCGCCAGCGCGTCGAGGGCCGCACGGTCAGCCACCTCCCAGCCGAAGAACCGGGTGCCTTCGCCCTGGGCGCGGTCGATCACGATGCGCTGCTTGCGGTCGTCCATCCGGAACGCGAGCAACGAGTTGCCGCGCTCGACCGCCTGCAGCCCGACGAGGCCAGTGCCGAACTGCCGCCAGTCGTCGAGCGCGTCGGAGCCGAAGCCGGCATATCCGAGACCCAAAATCGTCATCTGCGCCTCCGCCATCTGTCTGTTTTTTGGGCGGCCGGCCGGCCGCCATTTCGGCAAATGCTACGCGGTTTCTTGCCCCTTCAAACCCCGAAAATGCCGCCCAGAGGGGCGTCCCGCCTTGGGGCAGGGGTGCCGGGCCATCTCTTGACACGGCCCGCGCCGGGTGGTGAGTAACGGGCATGAGCACCGTTGCCAGCCCATCCCGTCGTTGGTGGCCCACCTTCTCATAGGTGGCCGGTGCGTTTTCTTTTTTCACAAACGTCGAAGGTCGCCATCGCAGTGCGACCGATGGTTAGTTTATTTGCCCTTCGTTTGTCCTGTGTGGCGCTCTCTCGGCAAGTCTCGTAAGAGGATCACATGAACAGGACAGTCTTCTCCCTGCCGGCCAAGAGCGAATACCTGACCAATGGCGGCCTTGCGGTCGCGCGCGTGGTCGAGCAGTTCACCGGCGGCGCCAACCGCCTCGACGATTTGATCGCGCTGCTGGACCGCCGCCGCGGCGTGGTGCTGTCCTCGGGCACGACGGTACCGGGCCGCTACGAGAGCTTTGACCTCGGCTTTGCCGATCCGCCGCTGGTGCTGGAGACGTCAGGCACCAACTTCTCGTTGCAGGCGCTGAACCCGCGCGGCGAGGTCCTGATCGCTTTCCTCGGCGACGTGCTGCGCGAGCCCTGCGTCGTGATATCGGAGCGGACCCCAACACGGCTCGCCGGCCATATCATCCGCGGCGCCGCGCCGGTCGAAGAAGACCAGCGTACCCGCCGCGCCAGCGTGATGTCGCTGGTGCGCGACATGGTGGCGGCGTTCACCTCCAATGCCGATCCGCTGCTCGGCCTGTTCGGCGCCTTCGCCTACGACCTCGTGTTCCAGATCGAGGACCTCGTGCAGAAGCGGACCCGCGAGGCCGACCAGCGCGACATCGTGCTCTACGTGCCGGACCGGCTGCTGGCTTATGACCGCGCCACCGGCCGCGGCGTGGCGCTCACTTACGAGTTCGCGTGGAAGGGCAAATCCACCGCCGGCCAGTCGCAGGAGACCGCGCCGAGCCTCTACGCCAGGAACGGCCGGCAGGGCTTTGCCGATCACGCTCCCGGCGAATATCAGGCGACCGTCGAGGTCGCGCGCGCGGCGTTTGCCCGCGGCGACCTGTTCGAGGCGGTGCCCGGGCAGCTGTTCGCCGAGCCTTGCGAGCGCTCGCCGGCGGAAGTGTTCCAGCGGCTCTGCCGCATCAACCCGTCGCCCTATGGCGCGTTGATGAATCTCGGCGACGGCGAATTCCTGGTCTCCGCGTCGCCGGAGATGTTCGTGCGCTCCGACGGCCGCCGGGTCGAGACCTGCCCGATCTCGGGCACCATCGCACGCGGCTCGGACTCGATCGGCGATGCCGAGCAGATCCGTAAGCTCCTGAACTCGGAGAAGGACGAGTTCGAGCTCAACATGTGCACCGACGTCGACCGCAACGACAAGGCGCGCGTCTGCGTGCCCGGCACCATCAAGGTGCTGGCGCGGCGTCAGATCGAGACCTACTCGAAGCTGTTCCACACCGTCGATCACGTCGAGGGCATGCTGCGGCCGGGCTTCGATTCGCTCGACGCCTTCCTGACCCATGCCTGGGCCGTGACGGTGACCGGCGCGCCGAAACTGTGGGCGATGCAGTTCGTCGAGGATCACGAGCGGTCGCCGCGGCGCTGGTATGCCGGCGCGATCGGCTGCGTCAATTTCGACGGCAGCATCAACACCGGGCTCACCATCCGCACCATCCGCATGAAGGACGGTCTCGCCGAGGTGCGCGTCGGCGCGACCTGCCTGTTCGATTCAGATCCCGCCGCCGAAGACCGCGAGTGCCAGGTCAAGGCCGCGGCGCTGTTCCAGGCGCTGCGCGGCGATCCGCCGAAGCCGCTGTCGGATTTCGCGCCCGACGCCACCGGCTCCGGCAAGAACGTGCTCTTGATCGATCACGACGACAGCTTCGTGCACATGCTGGCCGATTACTTCCGCCAGGTCGGCGCCAACGTCACCGTGGTCAGGCATATCCATGCCCAGGACATGCTCAAGAAGAAGGGCTGGGACCTCCTGGTGCTGTCGCCCGGACCGGGTCGGCCGGAGGATTTTGGTATCGCGAAGACCATCGATACCGCGCTCGAGAAGCAGCTGCCGATCTTCGGCGTCTGCCTCGGCGTGCAGGCGATCGGCGAGTATTTCGGCGGCCAGCTCGGCCAGCTCGGTCAGCCCGCGCATGGCCGTCCGTCGCGCGTCCAGGTGCGCGGTGGCCGGCTGATGCGCAACCTGCCCAACGAGATCGTGATCGGCCGCTACCACTCGCTGTTTGTCGAGCGCGACAGCGTGCCCGAGGTGCTAGCGGTGACCGCGACCACCGAGGACGGCGTCGCGATGGTGATCGAGCACAAGACCCTGCCGGTCGGCGGCGTGCAATTCCATCCGGAGTCGCTGATGTCGCTCGGCAACGAGGTGGGCCTGCGCATTGTCGAGAATGCATTCCGGCTTAATCCGCCGGCCAATTGAGGATTGCGAGACCAATGACCTTCGACCACGACATCAAGGCGACCGTTCGCACCATCCCGGACTACCCGAAGAAGGGCATCCTGTTTCGCGACATCACGACGCTGCTCGCGGATGCGAGGGCCTTCCGCCGCGCGGTCGACGAGCTGGTGCATCCCTGGGCGGGGGCGAAGGTCGACAAGGTTGCGGGCATCGAGGCCCGCGGCTTCATCCTCGGCGGCGCGGTGGCGCATCAGCTTTCCGCCGGCTTCGTGCCGATCCGCAAGAAGGGCAAGCTTCCGCACACCACGGTGCGGATCGCGTACTCGCTGGAATACGGCATCGACGAGATGGAGATGCATGCCGACGCCGTGCAGCCGGGCGAGCGCGTGATCCTGGTCGACGATCTGATCGCGACCGGCGGCACTGCGGAGGGCGCGGTGAAGCTGCTGCGCCAGATCGGCGCCAATGTGGTCGCGGCCTGCTTCATCGTCGACCTCCCCGATCTCGGCGGCGCCGCCAAGCTGCGCGCGATGGACGTTCCGGTGCGCACGCTGATGGCGTTCGAGGGGCATTAGCGCCACTCTCTCCACATAGTCGTCCCGGCGAAGGCCGGGACCCATAACCACCAATAGTGGTTATGAAGACCGCTGCAGCCCCAGCCTTCACCAAACGCACTGCGGTGGTTATGGGTCCCGCCTCGCGCTTCGCTTGGCCGGGACGACAGTTACGACCTCTGCAACTGCACGCTCAATTCAAGATCGCGGAACGTGGTGTAATTCCGCCGGATCCATTGATGCAGCTCGGTCGATGAATCCTTTTCCTGGCGCAGATAGCCGGTGAAGGAGAAGTTCAACCGGTCGATATAGGTCTTCAGGAACACCGGCAGCGCGCGGAAGCGCAGCACCCGGCTGGCGGTCATGGCAGGCGGCAACTCGCCGCGCACCACGAACTCGTTATCGATGACGATCAGCGCATTCGGCGGGATCATGCCGCGCAGTGTCTGGTAGGCGCGCACCGAGGCGCGGTCGGTATCGGCGACGTACAGGATCACCGGTGCGACGCGGCGGCGCAGCGCCTCCTTCATCAGCCCGATCTCGTCGCACATTCTGAAGAATTCGTCGAAGGCGTGGTAGCCGAGGTCGATCACCTTGCCGATGCCGTCATTGGCGATGACGCGGTCCATCAGCTGCATCTTGCCGTAGGTGTCGATCACGTCAGCGGTTTCGGTGATCCGCGGCAGGTAGTCGAGCAGCGACGGCTCCTTCAGATTGATGTCGTAGCAGACCACGTCGCCGTTCTTGAGCAACAGGAATTCGCCGAGCAGCCGCGCGATCAGCGTCTTGCCGACCTGCGGGCGGGGCGAGCAGATGATGTAAACGGGCGTGGACGACATCGCCCGCTATATCAGGCCAAATTTTCGCCTAATCCAGCCCCATCAAGGTCGAAGGTCTGACTATTTTTCGCCTTTGGCCGACTTGGCGCCGACCAAGTCGGTCAGCTTGATCCGGTCGAACTCGCTCCAGACATTGGCGAGCCAGTGCCGGACATAGCCGCGCAGCACGAAGGAGTAGTTCGCGGCCTCGTCTTCCTTGCCCTTGTTGGCGACGAATTTCAGGAACGGAACCGAGGAAACCTCAACCTGCTCATACGCCATTTCGTTGAGCTTCGGGATCGTGAGGTCGGTCGCATCCTTGATGCGGTGGAAGTAGGAGTTGTAGGTCGCCTGGTCCCATTGGAAGAACTGGGTGTCGTTGATGAAGTTCTTCACCAGGAAATACTTCGCGCCGCTCATGAAGTTGGCGGTTTCGGCGATCTCGTCCAGCGAGGCGATCGACGGGCCGAGGATATGGAACACGGCGAAGGTGATCTGGCCGGAGCGCGCCGCGTCGAGGAAGCCGATATCGCGCAGCGAGGCCAGCGCGGGCGACAACAGGCCGGCGCGGACGTCGATCACGGTGACCGAGGGCCCCGAGTTCAGCGTATCGAAGATCTTCATCTGGTCCGCGGTCGTCGTCATGTCGACGATCTCGGTGATGTCAGGATGGAAGCGCTTCAGCGTGCCGCGCGGCGATTCGGTGTCGAACGCCCGGGTCTGCACGTTATTGGCACTGAAATAGTCCAGGAGCGTCCGCGAGACGGTGGTCTTGCCGACCCCGCCCTTGTCGGCGCCCACCACGATCACAACCGGCTTTGCCATGGAAGTCCCTTAAAGCGCGCTCCCGACCGCGATGGCGATCGGCAAGTCCCCACACTGCTTTGGGCGCGAACATGGCAGAAACGAGGGAGAATTCAATTCCTTAAGGCGCCCACGATGGGTTTGGTGGGAATTTCCTTAATGGACTGAGTAGGCTAGGGCGCGATTAGCGGTGTCGTCCCCAAGGGCCTGGAGAGGACCCAATGGTCCCTGCGTGGGGTTGTTGCCCGGCAGCGCTGGCGGATTGTTCGCCGGTGCACGCGGCTTGTCGCCCCACGGGCCATGGGTGACCGGCGGAGGCTGGTCGCCCGCCGCGGATGGCTCATCCTGCGGCTCCGTCTCGTCCGGCAGCGCCAGCGGTCCGGGATCGTGGCCGCCGGCGTATTTCACCAGGGCATCGACTCGGGACTTCACCGAGGGATGGGTGGCGAACAGGTCGGCAAACCCCTCGCGCGGATTGTCGACGCAGAGTTCCATCACGGCCGAGGTGGCGTCCGGCAGTTCGCCGCGGTTCTCGATCTTGCGCAGCGCCGAGATCATCGCGTCGGGGTTCTTGGTCAGCTCCACCGATCCGGCATCGGCGAGGAATTCGCGCGAGCGCGACAGCGCGAGCTTGACCACTTGCGACAGCAGCCAGGCCAGCACGATCAACGCGACCGCGATGATGATCACGACGATCGCGCCGCCGCCCGAGCCCTTGCTGTCGCGGTCCGAGGAGGATGACGAGGAGCGAGAGGATGAAGACGACCAGCCGCCTCCGCCGCCGCTCGAATTCCACGACAGGTTTGTGAACAGGCGGAAGAACAGCTCGCCGAAGAAGCCGACCACGCCGGCGATGATCACGGCGATCACCATCAGCTGTACGTCGCCGTTCTTGATATGGGTGAGCTCGTGGCCGAGCACGGCCTCGATCTCCTTGTCGTTCAGCGCGTTCAACAGGCCGGTGGTGACCGTGATGGCGTATTGGCTCCGGTTCAATCCGGTCGCGAACGCATTCAGCGCCGGGCTGTCCATCACCTTCAGCTTCGGCATCGGGATGCCGCGCGAGATGCAGAGATTTTCCAGCAGGTTGTAGAGCCGCGGCTCTTGCTGCCGCGTCACGCTCTCGCCGCCGGTGACGGCGTCGATCATCTTCTGGTGGAAGAAATAGGCGATCACGATCCAGGCCACCGCCGCGATCGTCGCCCACGGCAAGGCCGAGACCAGGTCGCGCGAGGCCCGCGTCAGGTAATAGTCGACGGTGCGGCCGCTATCGATCATCACCTCCGCGACCAGCGCGCCGGCATAGACCAGCACGTAGATCAGCAGGAACAGGCCGGCAAGCAGCAGCATCGAACGAAACTTGTTCGATGCGATATGCGTGTAGAGACCATAGGCGGCCATGACGGAGCAGCCTCTCGCCGGCGCGCGTTGCGCCTCAGAACTTCACGCTGGGCGCCGCCTCGACCTCCGTGCGGCTGGCGCCGAGGTCGAAGAAATCCTTGCGGGTGAAGCCGAACATGCCGGCGAACAGCGCGGCCGGCATCTGCTGGATGCCGGTGTTGTATTCCTGGACCGCGTTGTTGAAGAAGCGGCGGCTGGCGGCGATCTTGTTCTCGAGATCGGAAAGCTCGGAGGCGAGCTGCTGGAAGTTGGCGTTGGCCTTGAGGTCCGGATAGGCCTCCGACAGCGCGATCAGCCGGCCGAGCGCGCCGGAGAGCTGGTTCTCCGCCGCCGAGACCTGGGCCGGACCCTGCGCCGACATCGCCGAATTGCGCGCCTTGATGACGTCGTCGAGCGTGCCGCGCTCATGTGCGGCGTAGCCCTTCACCGTCTCGACCAGATTCGGGATCAGGTCGTGGCGCTGCTTGAGTTGCACGTCGATGTCGGCAAAGGCCTGTCCGACCCGCTGGCTGAGCGCCACGAGGCGGTTGTAGGCGCCGAACGCAAACAGCACGAGAAGCACGATGACGCCGATAACGATCCAGCTGGTCGACATGACGGGGCAGCTCCTGATGGACGAGACGGCGGCACCGTAGCCCAAGATCGGGGCGCAGGGCAGCCCGCCGCGGAAAGGTGGGCAAGCGTTAGTCGAAGGTTGGCCGACATCGGTTCAACATATTCCGTCGTCCCGGCGAAAGCCGGGACCCATACGCCGCGGCCCGCGGAAGGGGCACAAGCGGCGACGGCTTCACTCACAACAAACCTCGGTGGTTATATGTCCCGGCTTTCGCCGGGACGACGAGATACCGCATCGCCCCAGCGCCAGCGCCGGGCGCTTGCGTATTCGGCCCTGGAGCGACGCGGGATCCTCGCAACCGATACGCCCTCGGGCGTGCACAGCTTGGCCGCAACCTCGACCTTGCCGACGTCCGGCTGCGCCAGCACGCGCGATGGCCTGTTCTCAACGCGCGCGCGGCTCAGCGCGACATAGGCGAAGCGCTCGTCCTCAAACGGAACGTCGGCGCCCTTGACCTGCTTGTGCGCGCGGGAGCGCTGCAGGCGCTGCGAGAAGTGGCACCAGTCCGGCGCGACCAGCGGACAGCCGCCGTCATGCGGGCAGGGTGCCACGACATGCGCCCCGGCGGCGATCAGGCGTGCGCGCAATGCGATGATCCGCGCATAGCCGGCGGGCGTGCCGGGCTCGACGACCAGCAGCGTGTCGCCGGTCTTCGCCCACAGCGCATCGGCCAGTGCCGCGCGCTCGGCTTCGCTCAATTCGCCGATCATGTAGCTGGCGACGACGAGGTCGGCAGCTTCGGCCTTGTCGAGCAGCGCACGCGCCTGGCCGAGTTCGTAGCTGGTGTCGTGCAGGCGAATGCTGCCGTGAAACAGCTCCTCGGCCAATGACCGCAGCGCGCTGTTGGCGTCGAGCAGGCTGAATTCCCGCAGCGACGTGAACGCCTCCGCAGCGGCCCAGGTCGCGGTGCCCGGACCGGCACCGACATCGAGCAGGCGTGCCGGCGCGAAGTCCGGCCTGATCTCCGTCAGCGCATTGAGGCTCGCCACCACGGCGGCATAGGTCGCCGGCATCCGCGCCAACGCATAGGCCAGCGCATCGGTCGCGGTCCTGATCGTCGAGGAGCCGCCGCCTTCGCGATAGGTCTGCGAGATCACCGCCGCGCGGCCGGCGGCGTCGCTGCGCGACAGGCCTTCGAGGCGGGCGTTGAGGGCTGCTCTGAGTTCGGCGGGGAGATCGGGCGAAGTCATGTGACGGACTATCCCACGTCATTGCGAGCGGAGCGAAGCAATCCATAGCGCCGCGTGCTGAGGTATGGATTGCTTCGTCGCTATCGCTCCTCGCAATGACGATGCGTAGGCGCAGGTATCACGAAATGACGTCGACGCGCAGGTGCTACGCCTACGCCACGTTCTGGTCGAGGATGTCCACCGCGCCCTGCAGGTCGACCGACACCAGCTGCGACACGCCGCGCTCGGCCATGGTGACGCCGAACAGCCGGTTCATCCGCGCCATCGTGATCGGATTGTGCGTGATGATGATGAAGCGTGTCTCGGTCGAGCCGGTCATCTCGTTCAGCAGGGTGCAGAACCGTTCGACGTTGTGGTCGTCGAGCGGCGCGTCGACCTCGTCCAGCACGCAGATCGGCGACGGGTTGGTCAGGAACACCGCGAAGATCAGCGCGAGCGCCGTCAGCGCCTGCTCACCGCCCGAGAGCAGCGAGAGCGTCTGCGGCTTCTTGCCGGGCGGCTTGGCGATGATCTCGAGGCCGGCCTCGAGCGGATCGTCGCTCTCGATCAGATGCAGTGCGGCCTCGCCGCCGCCGAACAGCTCGGTGAACAGCCGCTTGAAGTGGTTGTTGACGGTCTCGAACGAGGTCAGCAGGCGCTCGCGTGCTTCGCGGTTGAGGCTCTGGATGCCCTGCCGCAGCCGCTTGATCGCTTCGACGAGATCGTCGCGTTCGGTTGTCAGCGCGGTGTGCTGGGTCTCGACTTCCTTGAGCTCTTCCTCGGCGCGCAAATTGACGGCGCCAAGCCGCTCGCGGTCGCGGCGCAGTTTTTCGAGCTCTTCCTCGACCTGCGCGACCGGCGGCAGCTCCTGCCCGGGCTCGATCTCGGCCATGCCGACGACCGCGCTGGGCTCGACCTCGAGCATGTCGTGGATCTCGCGCTCGATGTCGGAGAGGCGGCGGCGGGTGCCTTCCATGCGCTCCTCGGCGCGCGCGGTGGCTTCGCGGGACGAGGAGAGCGCTTCGAGCGAGGCCTTGGCGAGGCGATCGGTTTCCGCCATCGCGGCTTCCGCGGTCGCCAGCGCGTCGGCGGCGATGCGGCGATCGCCCTCGGCGTGCTCGATCTCCGTGATCAGCGCGCTGCGCTTCTCGGCGAACACTTCCGGCGCATTGGCGAGTTCCTCGCGCTCGGCCGACACTTCGGCGATGCGCGCCTCGACGGTCTCGACCTGCGAAGCGGCGCTGGTCTTGCGGTTCTGCCACTCATTGCGCTCGGCAACGATCGCCTGCACGCGGCGGTCGGCGAGCTCGGCCTCGCGGGCGAGCGCCTGCGCCTCGGCGCGGACTTGCGCCGCGGCACGGCGCTGATTGTCGATCTCGGCGCGAACCGCCGCGAGCTGGGCCTCGGTCTCGACGCCCGGCGGCAGTTCGGCGAGCGCGGCAGCCGCGCTCTCATGCGCGGCTTCGGCCTCGGCGCGGTCGGCGGCGACGCGGCTGTGCGCCTCGGTCAGCGCCGATTTGCGCGCCGCGTGGCGGTTGATCTCGCGCTCGGTGGCGGCATGGCGTTCGCGCGCGGCGTCGGCCTCGCGGCGGGTGGCGCGCACGGCTTCGCGCGAGGCGCCCTCGGCGGCGGACGCCGAGCGCAATTCTTCTTCGGCCGTCTCCAGCGCCTGGCGCTTGGCGGCGGCGTCGATGCGGGCCTGTTCCAGCTCGTGCTCGATGTCGACCAGGCGGGCGCGCTCGGCGAGGCGGCGGGCGGCGCCGGTCGGCGCATGCGCGTCGGCGACAAAGCCGTCCCAGCGCCAGACGTCGCCTTCGAGCGACACCAGCCGCTGGCCGGTCTTCAGCTGCGACACCAGCGCGGCGCCGCGTTCCTTGGCGATGACGCCGATCTGGGCCAGGCGGCGTGCCAGTTCCGGCGGCGCCTGGACATGGTCGGCCAGCCGCTCGACGCCATCGGGTAGCGCCGGATCTTCGCCGGCCACGCCGATATTGGTCCAGCGCATCGGCGCGGAGGAATCCACCGGCGCATCGAGGTCGTCGCCGAGCACCGCGCCGATCGCCTTCTCATAGCCCTTGGCGACGGTGATGCCGTCGATGATCGGCGGCCACAGGTTCTTGGTCTCGCTGGTGACGAGCTTGGAGATGGTGCGGGCTTCGGTCTCCAGCCGCTGCACGCGCTTCTCGGCTTCGGTGAGCGGATTGCGCGAGGCTTCCAGCGTCTGCCGCGCGGCGGCGTGATGCGCCTCGCTGGTCTGCACGGCGGCCTCGGACTCGGCAAGCGTCTGCTGCGCCATCTCCATGGCGGCGGCGAGCGCGTCGATGTCGCCGAGATTGCCGGTCTCCTGCGCGAGCTTGGTTTCCTCGGCCTGGACGTTGGCGATCTCCTGATCGAGCCGGGCCAGCCGCTCGCGATGCGTACGCACGCCGGCTTCGAGCTGGTTACGCTTGGCGGTGAGATCGGCGAGCTGCGTGGTCAGCTCGGAGAACTGACGCTCGGTCGCGGCCAGAATCTCCTCGGCCTCGGCGACGCGCTCGTCGACGCCGGAGCGCTTCTCGACGCGCGACTTGATCTCTTCCTTGAGCTCGGCGTCTTCGGTGTCGAGCCGCTGCAGCGCGATGTCGGCATCCGAAGTCTGCTGCTGCTCGCGCGCGATGTCCTGGGCGAACTGGGTGAGGCGGCGATCGAGCTCGCCGACGCGCTCCTTGGCGCGCTGCTCCTCGCGGTCGAGCATCTCGCGCGCGTTGGTCAGGCGCTGCAGGCCGGCGGCGGCGCGCGCTTCGGCATCGCGCAGCGCCGGCAATTCGGCGGCGCGGATCGCCTGGATGCGGGCGGATTCGGCCTGCTCGCGGGTGCGCTCGGCCATCTCGCGCACGGAGATATCATGGGTCTGCGCGGCGTCGTTGACGTCGGCATTGGCCTCGATCCAGCGCAGATGGAACAGCATCGCCTCGGACTTACGCACCTTGGCCGCGACTTCGCGGTAGCGGATCGCCTGGCGCGCCTGCTTCTTCAGGCCTTCCATCTGGCCGGTGAGCTGGCCGATCACGTCCTCGACGCGGGTGAGATTGGTTTCGGCCGCCTTGAGCCGCAGTTCCGCCTCGTGACGGCGGGCATGCAGGCCCGCCACGCCGGCGGCGTCTTCCAGCACGCGGCGGCGCTGCTCGGGCTTGGCCTGGATGATCTCGCCGATCTTGCCCTGGTGGACCAGCGCCGGCGAACGCGCGCCGGTGGCGGCGTCGGCGAACAGGATCTGCACGTCGCGGGCGCGGACGTCGCGGCCGTTGATGCGGTAGACCGAGCCGGCCTCGCGCTCGATGCGGCGAGAGATTTCCAAGTGCTGGCTGTCGTTCACCGCGGCCGGCGCCGAGCGATCGGAATTGTCGATCGTCATCACGACTTCGGCGTGGTTGCGCGCCGGACGGTTGCCCGAACCGGCGAAGATCACCGCATCCATGTCGGCGGCACGCAGCGACTTGTGCGAGGTCTCACCCATCGCCCAGCGCAGCGCTTCGACGAGATTGGATTTGCCGCAGCCGTTCGGTCCGACGACGCCGGTCAGGCCCGGCTCGATCATGAAATCGGTGGGTTCAACGAACGACTTGAAACCGTGCAGGCGGAGGCGCGTGAGCTTCATGTACACAAATCTCGTTTGGCCGGGCGCGAATCTCCCTGCCGTGACAATACCATGGAAGGCAATGTCGGTGTGTGGGTGAGTTGCTGCGTGCAGCTCTCATGAGCGGCGACAATGGCGATGCCCGTGCGTCAGGGCAACCGCTTGACCAAGCTTTTCCCAAGGGATTTGCAGGGGTTTTGTGGCCTCTGCATGTCCTCGGAGATTCGCATCACGCGAATCAGGTTTTCAACAACGAAATAATGCGACGGCCGCATGCCGTGATCGCAAATCATCCACAATTATCGTGCCCCGACTCAAAAGCGGGGCACGACGACGTCAGGCTCAACGACGCGCAATCAGCTCTTCAGCAGCGGATCGATGTGCTTGCTGAACTCCTCGAACGAGGTCTCGCCCTTCAGCATTTCGCCGTTGACGAAGAAGGTCGGCGTCGAGTTCACCTTCAGCACCTCGTTGGCGTATTTCTGGTCGGCCGCGATCTTGTCGAGCAGCTTCTGATCCTTCAGGCAGTCCTCGACCTGCTGCTGGGTGAGGCCGGCCTGCTTGCCGATCCGCGTCAGTGTCTCGGTGGTGTTCTTCACCACCCAGTCGTTCTGCTGGCGGAACAACAGGTCGATCACGGCAAAATACTTCGGCGCGTCGTCCTTGGCGATACAGCGCGCCAGCATCGAGCCGGCGGCGGCCTTGATGTCGAGCGGGAATTCGCGGAACACGTAGCGGACCTTGCCGGGGTCGATGTAGGTCGACTTGATCTTCGGGAACACGGTCTCGTTGAAATTGGCGCAGTGCGGGCAGGTCATCGAGGCGTATTCGACGATCGTCACCTTGGCGTCCTGCGGGCCGAGCCCCATGTCCGGCAGCGACTGAGGCTTGGCGACCTCGGCGGCGGTCTGCGCGAACGCGTCGGTGATCAGGCGCAGCGGCGACAGGCCGGCGAGGGCGGCAAGCCCGGTCAGCGAGAGAGCGGTGGTGAAAGCGCGGCGCGTGATGATCAAGGTCAGCTCCCGGATTGGCGCATTCACGCCACAATGAAGGGGTCCCGAAAAGGAAGCCTTCGCTAGCTTGAAACGGCCATTGTGGCAATGCCGCGGTCTCGCGGCCGGCCTGCCGAAAAGCGTCAATTTCGCTTGATCAAGGCACCCAAACGGGCCAGCGCCGCGCGCAGATCGTCGTCCTCGACGGCCGCAAGGTTGGCCGCCTCCCGGGCCACGGTTTTGGCGTCCGGCGGGCGCGGCCGGACCGGCCGGCTGCGGCGCGAGAGTGGCGCCTGCCGGATGGTCAGGCGGCCGACCGCGTGCCAGCCGAAGAAGCGGTTCACCCGTTCCAGGATGACGTCGGAGGAGTGCTGAATCTCCAGCGCCATCGGGCCTTCGACCCGCAGCACCAGTGTCGCCGGCTCCTGCGGCTGCCCCTCCACCGGTCGCGGCCACTGCATCTTCAGCGGCTCGCAATAGGCAGCAATCCGCTCGCCCGCGATCTCGGTCCAGCGCGTCACCAGTTCGCGCGCGGCAAAGCCCTGCTTGGCGTAGGCGTCGGTGAAGACGTCGCTGAGCAGGATCGACAGGGGCTTTGCGCTGATCGGACCGGGTTTGGACATCAGGGGGTTATAGGACAGCCGTCGGTCCTGGACAAAGAAAGACGTGGATGCCCGGGTCAAGCCCGGGCATGACGCGGCGGGATTTGCCTTAAGATACGTCCATGAGTTCTCGTGCAGCCGCCAAAGCCAAGTCGACCGAAGACGCCGCCGACCGCCCGGCGCGGCTGCTCGCCTGGTATGACCGGCATCGCCGGACGCTGCCGTGGCGCGCGGCCGCGGGGGAGCGGGCCGATCCGTACCGTGTGTGGTTGTCGGAGATCATGCTGCAGCAGACCACAGTGCGGGCGGTCGGGCCGTATTTCGAGAAATTCGTGTCACGCTGGCCCGACGTGACGGCGCTCGGGCGTGCCTCGCTCGACGACGTCTTAAGGATGTGGGCCGGGCTAGGCTATTATTCGCGGGCGCGCAATTTGCACGCCTGCGCGGTCGCGGTGATGGGCGACCACAGCGGTGTGTTTCCGGACACCGAGGACGGCCTGCGCGCGCTGCCCGGCATCGGGCCGTACACCGCGGCCGCGATCGCCGCTATCGCCTTCGACCGCCGCACGATGCCGGTCGACGGCAACATCGAGCGCGTGGTCAGTCGGCTCTACGCCATCGAGGAGGCGCTGCCGCAGGCCAAGCCGCTGATCAAGGAGATGGCGGCGACATTGCTCGGCCCGTCCCGCGCCGGCGACAGTGCCCAGGCGCTGATGGATTTGGGCGCCACGATCTGCACGCCGAAGAAGCCGGCCTGCGCATTGTGTCCGCTGAATGACGACTGCGCGGCGCGCACGCGCGGCGACCAGGAAACGTTCCCGCGCAAGGCACCGAAGAAGAGCGGCACCTTGCGCCGCGGCGCGGCTTTCGTGGTGACGCGGGGCGGCGAACTCCTGGTGCGCTCGCGCGCGGAAAAAGGCCTGCTCGGTGGCATGACCGAGGTGCCGGGATCGCAATGGCTTGCCGGGCAGGACGACGCGGCGGCACTGGCCCAGGCGCCGGAACTGAAGGGCGTCACGCGCTGGCACCGCAAGGCGGGCGTCGTCAGCCACGTGTTCACGCACTTCCCGCTTGAGCTCGTCGTCTACACCGCCAGCGTTCCGCCGCGGAGCCGCGCGCCGGATGGCATGCGCTGGGTGCCGGTGGCGACGCTGGACGGCGAGGCGTTTCCGAACGTGATACGCAAGGTCATCGCGCATGGGCTCGATCTCTGACGATGACAGCCTGCTGACACCATGTTGGCAGCAGGGCTTCGCTATCACTTCCGCCACAACGGAGGCCCGCCATGATCGCAACCGCGCTCGACCACATCCCGATGCCATCAGTCGCAAAATTGCTCGGCTGGCGTCTCGTTGACGCACGTCCGCACGAGGGCTGGATCAAAATGGCCTTCGACGGCAAGCAGGAGTTTTGCAAT
Source organism: Bradyrhizobium sp. UFLA01-814 (assembly GCF_046718885.1). NCBI lineage: Bacteria > Pseudomonadati > Pseudomonadota > Alphaproteobacteria > Hyphomicrobiales > Nitrobacteraceae > Bradyrhizobium > Bradyrhizobium sp. UFLA01-814. Next base: position 52,666 of record NZ_JAQOSR010000015.1, read on the forward strand.
CCGGCCGGCTTCATCCAGGGCGGCATGCTCTCGGCAATGCTCGACGACACGATGGGGCCGGCGGTGTTTGTGATGACCGAGGGCCGGCTCTTCACCACGACCATCACGATGACCGTGAATTTTCTCGCGCCGGCAAAGCCCGGACCGATCACCGGCGAGGCGACGGTGACCCAGCTCGGCAAGACCATCGCCTTTGTCGAGGGAAGGCTGACTTCAGCCGACGGCACGCTGCTCGCGACCGCGAGCAGCAGCATCCGCCTGGTGGAAGCTGCGCGGGCGTTACGGTAATGCCGCGCGAAACTTAGATCCGTCACCCTGAGGTACGAGCGGAGCGAGCCTCGAAGGGGCGACGGCCACCATCCAGGCCGTCCATGCTTCGAGACGCGCGTTCCGCGCTCCTCAGCATGACGGAATAGATCCTCGCTTAGTCCATGCCGCGCTCGCTTTGGCAAATCCGTCATGCTGAGGTGCTCGCGTAGCGAGCCTCGAAGCATGCACGGCCACCGGCCGGGCCGTGCACCCTTCGAGACGCCGCTTCGCGGCTCCTCAGGGTGACGGTGATAGATCGTGCGCCGCGCTACAACTCAAGCCCGCCCGCTGCACGATCGGCGGCTTGGCGTTCAGTCCCTCGACCTGGAAGCCGGCGACGCGCTTGTAGTTGGCGGCGATGTCTTCCAGCTCCTGCTGCGACAGCACGTCGGTGACGACCTTGAAGCCGTCAGGCGCGCGCTCCTCGACCAGCTGCATCACCTGCTCCGGGCCGTTGCGGCGGTTCAGCATCACGAGGTCCGTGGTCGCGGGCCGCCGTTCGGCCTCATAGGCCGCGAGCGCCGCCTGCGTCGGGCCATGCGCCAGAATCTCGCGCGTCAGCACGCGCGCATCCAAAATCGCCTGCGAGGCGCCGTTGGAGCCGATCGGATACATCGGATGCGCGGCGTCGCCCATCAGCGTGATGCGGCCGAAGGTCCATTGCGGGATCGGATCGCGATCGACCAGCGGATATTCGTAGGCATGCGGGCAGTTCCGGATCAGGCCGGGGACATCGAGCCAGTCGAAATTCCAGCTCTCGAACCACGGTAGGAACTCGTCGAGCTTGGCGGTCCGGTTGTAGTCTTCGCGGCGCCATTGATAGGTCGGCGGCATGTGCCGCTCGGCGACCCAGTTGATGTCGAACTTGCCGTCGGGGCCTGCCTCCTTCGAGATCGGGTAGCAGACGAATTTCAGGATCTCGTGGCCGGCCATGATCATGGTGCGGCCGGTCAGGAAGGCATCGCCACGGGTGATGCCGCGCCATAGGATGCGGCCGTTCCAGATTGGCGGCCCCTCCTGCGGATAGAGCTTCTCGCGCACCGCCGAATGGATGCCGTCGGCGGCGATCAGCACCGCGCCGTCATAGCTGCCGGCGGGCTTGCCGGTGGCGCGGTCGATGAAATCGGCGCGGACGCCGTCGGCGGTCTCGGTCCAGCCGGTGAGGTGATGGCTGGTGAGGATGTTCTGAGCTCCCAGCCGTTCGGTTGCAGCGTCGAGCAGCAGCTGTTGCAGCCGGCCGCGATGGATCGAGAACTGCGGCCATTTGTAGCCGGCCTCGAGCCCGCGCGGCTCGCTCCAGATCGGCTTGCCGTGTTTGGAGAAATAAGCGAGCTCGCGCGTGCGCACCGCAGAAGCGTCGAGCACATCGTGCAGGCCGAGTTCGATCAGTTCGCGCACCGCATGCGGCAGCACGTTGATGCCGACGCCGAGCGGCCTCAACTCGGGCACGCTCTCGAAGATGCGGGCCCGCACGCCGATCTGGTGCAGGCTGAGCGCCAGCGTCAGCCCGCCAATTCCGCCACCTGCAATGAGCACAGTCATGAAAAATCCCTCAATTGGCATGGTCATCGCACGACGGCACCGCCGTGGGCAAGGTCCGCGGCGCGCGCGGGGTGGACGGCCGATGGCGCTGCCGTTAACCTCCGCGCCGTCAAAACAAGAACCAGAGCCGGGTTCGCAACGAACCGACAACGCTCGGAGAGGACTGCAACATGCTCAAGCTCTATTTTGCTCCCGGCACCTGCGCGCTGGCGTCCCACATCGCGCTGGCCGAGGCCGGCGCGCCCTACACGACCGAGAAGATCGACTTCAAGACCAACCAGCAGAACAGCCCGGAATACCTGAAGATCAATCCGAAGGGCCGCGTGCCGACGCTGGTGACCGATCGCGGCGTGCTGACCGAGACGCCGGCGATGCTGGCCTACATCGCGCAGAGCTTTCCGCAGGCGAAGCTCGCGCCCGACGACGCCTTCGAATTCGCCACGCTGCAGGCCTTCAACTCCTATCTGTGCTCGACGGTGCATATCTGCCACGCCCACAAGATGCGCGGTGCGCGCTGGGCGACGCAGGAGACGTCGTTCGCCGACATGAAGGCGATGGTCCCGAAGACCATGGGCGCCTGCTTCAACCTGATCGAGCGCGACATGCTGAAGGGCCCGTGGGTGATGGGCGAGACCTACACCGTCGGCGATGCCTATCTCTACACGCTGACCCTGTGGCTCGACGGCGATGGGGTCGACATCACAACGCTGCCCAAGGTGAAGGCGCATCGCGCGGCGATGGAGAGCCGCCCGGCGGTGCAGAAGGTGCTGGCCGAGCAGAAGACGTAAGGCCCAAAAATTCGGTGTCGTCTCGGGCAAGCGCAGCGCGACCCGGGACCCATAACCACCAACGATCGTTGTTACGCGACGTTGGGGCCGCAGCTCACTCTCACAACGCAACCCTGTGGTTATGGGTCCCGGCTTTCGCCGGGACGACGGGGGATAGAGCGCGCCGCTATGCCTTCCTTCCCTCCAGCTCGCGTCCCGTCTCCAGCATCAGCTTGCGCAGCCAGATCGAGCCCGGATCCATCTGCGCCCGTGTCGGATAGAACATGTGCTGCTCGTCGATCCCTGGATCGAGCGGCGGCGTCACCGTCATCAGCGACAATTGCTTCGACAGCGCCGAGATCAGCCGGCGCGGCACGAAGGCGACGAGGTCGGTGCGTGCGGTGACGTGCAGCGCCTCGATATAGCCCGGCACCACCAGCGCGATCCGCCGCTCGATGCCCTTGGCGCGCAGCCAGGTGTCGATCAGGTCCTCGTTCTGGCCGCGGATGATCACGGCGACATGGCGGGCGGCGAGGAATGCTTCGCGCTTCTTCAGCTTCGTGCCGGCGGGGTGGCCGCGCCGGACCGCGAGCGCATCGCTGTCGGTGTAGAGCCGCTGCCGGTGAAAGCCCTTGAAGGAGTCGCCGATCGAGATCACGAGATCGATGGTGCGGGCGAATTCGGGCGTGAAGATCGCAGGTCCCCGCCACGGCACCACGTCGATAGTGACGTTCGGCGCGATCAGCGTCACTTTCTCCATCAGCGGCGGCATCAGGAGCTCGACCGCGAGGTCGGGCATCATCAGGCGAAAGTGCCGGTCGCTGCGCGCGGCGTCGAAATCGTCGGAGACGAACAGCGCGCGCACCTGGTCGAGCGCATGGGCCAGCGGCGAGCGCAGCGCCTGCGCCCGTGGCGTCAGCTCCATCCGCGCGCCGTTGCGCACCAAAAGCGGATCGCCGATCAGGTCGCGCAGCCGCTGCAGCGCGTGGCTGGTCGCCGGCTGCGACAGATTGAGCCGCATCGCGGCGCGGCTGACATTGGCTTCGCGCAGCAGGGCGTCGAGCGCGACCAGCAGATTGAGGTCAAGCGAATTCAAATTCATCAGGTGAATATATATCATACTTCCTATCGATTGGAAGAATGCGCGCAGGCGCCGCAGGATCGGGGGCAAGGCGTTTTCACGCGAGCCGAAGACCCGCCTCGCGTGAGGAGACGCCTGAAATCAGGCTCTATCAATCGCAAGGAGACGCGCCATGAGCGCAGCCGACAACAAGAAACTGGTGCAGGAGATGTTCGTGATCGCGGGCAGTCCCGATCCTGCGGTGCGCGAGAACTCGCTGTTCATGGCAACACTTGCCGACGACGCGATCTGGACCGTGACCGGGCAATATTCCTGGTCGCGCACCTTCACCGGCAAGCAATCGATCATCAACGATCTGCACGGCCATGTCCGCTCGAAGCTGGCCGAGCGCGGCCGCACCGTCGCCCATCGCATCCTCGCCGACGGCGACATCGTCGTGGTCGAGGCCAAGGGCGACAACCTCACCAAGCAAGGCCAGCGCTACGACAACGACTATTGCCTGGTGTTCCGCTTCGACGGCGGCCGGATCAAGGAGGTGCGGGAATATTGCGACTCGGTTCTGACCGAGAAGGCGCTCGGCGCGTTTCCCGCGTAGCGGTGCCCCGCTAACGGGCGGCACAAACGAAGACGGCGCCCGTCCGGGCGCCGTCGTCTTGCCGTCGTGTGGATCGGCTTACGCCACCTTGGACTTGAGGTGGCCGAACATGATGTCGCGGGCCGCGTCGTCCATCTCGGCCTTGAAGGTGTGCTTGTCCTTCAGCGCGATCGCGCGTGCCGCCGCCGGCCGCGCGGAGATCTCGTCGACCAGCCGCTTGACATTCGGATATTTGGCGTAGCCTTCCTCGCCGAGGACAAACGGCGCCATCCGCGCCCAGCCCCAGAACGCCATGTCGACGATCGTGTAGCTGTCGCCGACCATGTAGCGCTGTTTCGCCAGGTGATTGTCGAGGATCTTGTAATGGCGGTGCGCCTCGTACTGGTAGCGGTTGTTGGCGTAGTCGAGATCCTTCGGCGCGAAGTGCTTGAAGTGCACGGCCTGGCCGGAATAGGGGCCGAGGCCGGTCGCGATGAACATCAGCCAGGACAGCGTCGCGGCGCGGTTGGCCGGCGTATTGGCGGGCAGGAACTTGCCGTGCTCCTCGGCGAGGTAGAGCAGGATCGCGTTCGAATCGAACACCAGCACGCCGTCATCGTCGATCGCCGGCACCTTGCCGTTCGGGTTGACCTTCAGGAATTCCGGCGCGAACTGCTCGCCCTTGCGGGTGTCGACCGGGATCGCCTCGAACGGCAGGCCGGACTCTTCCAGGAACAGCGCGACCTTGTTCGGGTTCGGCGCGCCGTTGAAATAGAATTTGATCATGAAGGGACTCCCTTGGTTCTTGTAACCGGCGAGATCGGGACGCGGCGGGGAAGGCCGCAGACGATCCCCTCATGCGCAAATTTCGCTGCGCTGCGCAAGCGACGAGTTTGTGAATCAGGGTCGCGTGGCGCGCTGGTCAGCCTGCCCAGAAGAAGCCCAGGATACCCGCGACGACCAGCGCGATGCCCGCGACGTCCAGCGCGGCGGCCGAGCGGGTCGCAGCACGCAAATGGGAGACCTGCGTCGCGCGTTCTGATCCCCGCGCGTAGCCATGGACGATGATCTCTTCATTGAACTCGCCATGCGCCTCGAGCGCGAGCGTCAGCCCGACGCAGACGAGCAGGATGCCGAAGATGATCAGGCCGAAGAACCCCAGCAGGCCGATCAGCAGCATCGGAAACATGCCGAGCAGGAAAATCGGCAGCAGCGGCACCAGCAGCAAGGTCTCGGATTGTCTTCGCATCGGGCGACCAATCGAAACGGGCAAGTGACGGGGCCGAGTCTAGTCCCGCCGTCGCGGCGCAACAAGGCGGCCCGCATTCAAGACGGCGTCATCTTTCCCGACGTGTCATTTCCCGGTGCGCAATTGCGCATCTGAGGGCGCCGCGAGGCGGCGAGCCCGGAATGACGAGGAAGACTAGTCGGCTTGCCTCAGCCCGCCGCCATCTCGGAGCGGATCTCGGCGCGCAGCTCGTCGATCAGCCGCAGGCCGGTCTTGGTCTCGACGTGCCAGAAGGTCCAGCCGTTGCAGGCGCCCGAGCCCTGCGCGACCGCGCCGATGCGGTGGATCGAGCCGACCTTGTCGCCGAGCATGATGGCGCCGTCGGCGCGCACCAGGGCGCCGTGGCGCTTCTTGGCGTCGACCAGCCTTGCGCCCGGCACGATCATGCCGCGCTCGATCAGTTCGGAGAACGCAACGCGGGGCGCCTCGCGCGCGGTCATGAATGGCGCCAGCGTTGCGTCCGGCAGCGGCTCGATCGCGGCGATGCGTGCCTCGGCGGCGGCGGCATAGGTCTTGTCGCGCTCGAAGCCGATATAGCTGCGGCCGAGGCGCTTGGCGACGGCGCCGGTGGTGCCGGTGCCGTTGAACGGATCGATCACGAGATCGCCGGGCTTCGATGACGACAGCAGCACGCGGGCGAGCAGCTGCTCGGGCTTCTGCGTCGGATGCACCTTCTTGCCGTCGCCGTCCTTGAGGCGCTCCTCGCCGGTGCACAGCGGGATCAGCCAGTCGGAGCGAGCCTGCACGTCCTCATTGGACGCCTTCAGCGCTTCATAGTTGAAGGTGTAGCCCTTGGCCTTCTCGTCGCGCGCGGCCCAGATCATGGTCTCGTGCGCGTTGGTGAAGCGGCGGCCGCGGAAGTTCGGCATCGGATTGGACTTGCGCCACACGATGTCGTTCAGGAGCCAGAAGCCGAGGTCCTGCATGATGGCGCCGACGCGGAAGATATTGTGATAGGAGCCGATCACCCACAGCGTTGCCGACGGCTTCATCACGCGGCGGCAGGCCAGCAGCCAGGCGCGGGTGAAATCGTCATAGGCAGCGAACGACGAGAACTTGTCCCAGTCGTCGTTGACGGCATCGACATGCGACTCATCGGGGCGCTTGAGGTCGCCCTTGAGCTGCAGATTGTAGGGAGGATCCGCGAAGACCAGGTCGACCGAGCCGGCCTGAAGCTTCGACAATTCGGCCACGCAATCGCCAATGACGATGTGGCTCGATGGGGCACTCTCAAATTTAGTGCGGGGCGCCCTTGCAGACGCCCCGCGACGCGACACTACCATGACTCAAGAACTCTGACTCAGGCGACGCTGTCGGCGACGCGGGACTAAACAACCGACTGGCGCCACATTGACCCGGCAAAGTAAAAATCGACTTAATTGGAAATCTTCATGCTAAAGATTGCAGCATCTTTTGCGCGACATGGCGCGGTGCCGTCGGCGTTGTGCTGCAACATCAGCGCGTTCGGCGAAAAAATTTGCGGATCATCAAACCGGCACGATTCGCGCGGTAGATTCGCCCTCATTTGCAGCCGTTTGCACCGCAAGGGATGCGCGCCTTCCGACTAGGCAATTATTGCCGGGCAGGATATTGATTAACAGAATGGAAATTTTAAGTTGGAGTGTCCCGCGTTGGGTCGCCGACTGGAATGAAGGGAAACCGCCATGCGCTATGATGATTTCCGCCGCAGCGACGACATCGAAGACCGTCGCGATGAAGGCGGGATGGGCGGAGGGGGCGGCGGCGGCTTCGGCATTCCGATGGGCGGTGGCGGGCTCGGCATCGGCACCATCATCGTGCTCGGCCTGCTCGGCTATGCCTTCGGCATCGACCCGCGCATCCTGATCGGCGGCGCCGAGATTCTCACCGGCGGCGGCCAGGCGCCGACCTACCAGACCGATCGGCAGTCGTCGGGCGGGCAGGCCAAGCGCGGCGCGCCGACCGACGAGATGGGCAGCATGATCGCCGGCATCCTGGGCGAGATCGACGATCGCTGGAGCGAGATCTTCAAGGCCGGCGGCCAGACCTACACCGGTCCAAAGATCGTGCTGTTCCGCAACGCCACCAATGGCGGCCGCTGCGGCATGGCGCAGTCGGCGATGGGACCGTTCTACTGCCCGCCGGACAAGACCATCTTCCTCGATACCGGCTTCTTCCGCGAGGTCGAGACGCGCTTCCGCGGCTGCTCGGGCAACGCCTGCAAGTTCACCGCGGCCTATATCATCGCGCATGAAGCCGGCCATCACATCCAGAACCTGCTCGGCATCATTCCGCGCGTGAACCGGCTGCAGCAGCAGGCCGGCAGCAAGGCCGAGGCCAACGCGCTGCAGGTCAAGGTCGAGCTGCAGGCCGATTGCCTCTCCGGCGTCTGGGTCAATCGCGAGGAGAAGAAGCGGCCGGGCTTCCTCGAGACCGGCGATATCGACGCCGCGCTGACCACCGCGAACGCGATCGGCGACGACACGCTGCAGCGGCAGGCAACGGGCAGGGTGGTGCCTGATTCCTTCACCCACGGCTCCGCCGCGCAGCGCAAGGAGTGGTTCATGAGGGGCTACCAGCAGGGCACAGTGCAGGCCTGCAACACGTTCGGCGGTAGCTTGTAGCTCTAGACCGCGTCATCCCCGGATGAGCGCATTCGCGCTCACTCGGGAGGTGCTCGCCTCTTCGGCGAGCCTCGAAGGATGAAGCGCCCGTGGCCCATCCTTCGAGGCTCGCTCAGCGGTGCAAGTCCACCGCAAGGCGGGCACCTCAGGATGACGTCAGCGGGATGGGAAAGAGGTGTAGATGTCCTCACTCGACGAATCCAAATCATTCATCCCGCTCAACATCGCGGTGCTGACGATTTCCGACACCCGCTCGCTGGCGGATGACAAGTCGGGCACCACGCTGGCCGACCGTCTCACCGCGGCCGGCCACAAGCTCGCGGCGCGGGAGATCGTCACCGACGATGTCGAGGCGATCAGAGCCGTGATCCGGCGCTGGATCGCCGATCCTGCCGTCGATGCCGTCATCACCACCGGCGGCACCGGCTTCACCGGCCGCGACGTGACGCCGGAGGCGGTCGAGCCGCTGTTCGAGAAGCGGATGGACGGCTTTTCGATCGCCTTCCACATGCTGAGCCACGCCAAGATCGGGGCGTCGACGATCCAGAGCCGCGCCACCGCCGGCGTTGCGGGCGCGACCTTCATCTTCTGCCTGCCCGGTTCGCCCGGCGCCTGCCGCGACGGCTGGGACGGCATTTTGGCCGCGCAGCTCGACTACCGCACGCGCCCCTGCAATTTCGTCGAGATCATGCCGCGGCTGGATGAACATCTGCGCCGCCCGAAGGCGAAGGGCGCGAGCGCGTAGCAGCCGTCATTCCCCGATGCGCAATTGCGCATCTGAGGGCATCGCGCAGCGATGAGCCCGGAATCTCAAAGGCGAGCTGCCGTAGCCCGGATGGAGCGAAGCGAAATCCGGCGCAGTCTCTTCCGCGGCCCCGGATTGCGCTGCGCTCCATCCGGGCTACGCAGTCCAGACTTCTCGGCGCTGCGGCTTTACAACTCCAGCTCCCAGGTCTCGCCGACCAGGTCGACCCCAAAGCTGTGATGCTTCTCTTCTTTCACCCGCTGAAAACCGGCGCGGGCGTAGATGCCGCGCGCGGCGACCAGGATGCTCTGGGTCCACAGCGTCATCTTTTTGTAGCCCTTCTCGCGCGCGGCGCGGATGCATTGCTCGACCAGGGCGCGGCCGACGCCGAGCCCGCGCGCCTTCTCCTCCACCAGCAGCAGGCGCAGCTTGGCGACCCCGTCGCCGCCGTCGACCAGGAAGATCGAGCCGACCGGCTCGCCGTCGACCTCCGCGATCCAGCAATGCTCGCGGGCGGGATCGAACGATCGCAGAAACTGCGCGCAGATCTCGGCCACCAACGCCTCGTAGCTGATGTCCCAGCCATATTCCTCCGCGTAGGCTTGTCCCTGCCGCGAGACGACCCAGCCCATGTCGCCGACGCGATGGCTGCGCAGCAGGAAGCCGACCGGTTTCCCGGCGGGCGGCTCCAGCGATAGCTCGATCGTGCTCATGGCGCGCACCACCGCGGCGCGACGGTCGCTGTCCATCTGCTTCAATAGCGCCCCGACCTCGCTGCGCGAGCGGCTGTCGAGATCGGCGGCTGCGGTGCGGCCCTTGGCGGTGAGGGCCACCTCGTTGACACGCTTGTCGGCCTTCGACGGCTTGCGGGTCACGATCTGGCGCTTTTGCAGCGCCGCCAGCGTGCGGCTGACGAAACCGGCATCGAGATCGAGATCGAGCACCAGGTCGGTTGCGGTGCAATTTTCGCGATGCGCGAGCTCGTAGATGATCCGCGCTTCCTGCAGCGTGAATGGCGAGTGCAGCAGCTTCGGCTCGATGATGCCGAGCTTGCGGGTATAGAACCGGCTGAAGCCGCGGATCGCGGCGACCTGGCTCTCGAGGGTGGCGTCATGGGAATTTGATTTCATCAAATATATTATTTGACGGAATCAAATAATCCGCAAGGGCTTTGTTCAAGCTTCAGTTCTGAAGACAGAACCTAAGCTTCAGGCTTGTTTTGACGCGTTTTCTTTACGCGAACCGGTGCCCACTTCGCTTGAAAACGCTTCAAGCCACCATGATCCGGCTGCGCAGCATGGTGCGGGAGGAGCGGCCGAGCCGGCGCAGCAGGCGCGCCTCGGAGCGGCGGGCGTCGGGCCGATAGCCGCCGATCCGCTCGTAATGTTCGCGCGCGATCAAGAGGCCCTGTTCGGCCGAAGGCCCGGTGATCATCCGGGCGACGAATTTGAGGCCGTCGCGCAGGCCGGGGTCGGTGTAGGGCGCGCGGGCGTAGCGGAAGATGCCGGCGCGGTCCTTGCCGCTGGCCGCCACCATCTGGATGAACTGGGTGGATTCCTCGATCCAGCCGGCATCGAGCACCGCGCCCGGATGCAGGAACATCAGCCAGGGCGACCGCGCCTGCCGCGCGCCTGCCGCAAGCGCCGCGGCGCGCGTGCCCTCGAAGCGCAGGAAGCGGCAGCCGGCGACGTCGGCGACGCGCTCCATCACATCGCCGTTGCTGCGGTCGACCAGCAGCACTTCGCGGATGACACCCGCGGCCGCGCCCGGCACCAGCGCCGCCAGGGTTGCGACCGCGGTGCGCTCGACGCCGTCGGTTGGAATGATCACGCTCAGCATGATTTTGAGGCTTCGATGGCTCAAACGATGGAGAAACTCCGGCCGTGTTATCACCTTGTCATATTCAAAGCAGCCTGTTCGCCTGCAGAATTTTGTAGCAAGGTTCTGTGGAATTTCTCCGTTCATGTTCTTGATTTGTTCTCGTGCTGTGTTAGCTTCAGAACATGAGCCGAGCATCCTCTCATGCCCTCAAGCACCCGCCGGTAACGGCGCCCTCCGATAACCCGGCGGGTGCACCCACCCCTTTTCGCGAGCTTGCGGTCGCGATCGAGCGCGAGCGGCGGCGCGGCCGCGGCGCGCAGTCCAACGCCAGCGGCCGCTACGAGGCCGAGGCTCGCGTCGCCTTCGACGATGGCTGGCAGAGCCTCGAAGATTTGCCGCCGTTTACGACCAGCGTGGCGCTCGACACCTCACGCAAGGTGATCACCCGCAACGACTCGCCCGACATCGGCTTCGACCGTTCGATCAATCCCTATCGTGGCTGTGAGCATGGCTGCGTCTATTGCTTCGCGCGGCCGACCCACGCCTATCTCGGCCTGTCGCCGGGGCTGGACTTCGAATCGAAGCTGTTCGCCAAGCCGGACGCACCCGCGCTGCTCGAGAAGGAACTGGCGGCGCCGGACTACGAGGCCCGGATGATCGCGATCGGCACCAACACCGATCCCTATCAGCCGATCGAACGCGACCGGAAGATCATGCGCAGCGTCCTCGAGGTGCTCGAGCGCGCCGGCCATCCGGTCGGCATCGTCACCAAGTCGGCGCTGGTCGTGCGCGACATCGACATCCTGGCGCGGTTGGCCAAGCGCAATCTCGCCAAGGTCGCGCTCTCGGTGACGACGCTCGACCCGAAGCTCGCCCGCACCATGGAGCCGCGGGCGTCGACCCCGCCGAAGCGGCTCGAGGCGATCAAGCGGCTCGCCGACGCCGGCATCCCGACTACGGTGATGGTCGCCCCCGTGATCCCGGCGCTGAACGACTCCGAGATCGAGCGCATCCTCGATGCCGCCGCGCATGCCGGCGCCAGGGAGGCGAGCTACGTGCTGCTGCGCCTGCCGCTCGAGGTGCGCGATCTGTTCCGCGAATGGCTGATGGCGAACTATCCCGACCGCTACCGTCACGTCTTCACGCTGATCCGCGACATGCGCGGCGGCCGCGACTACGACTCGCAATGGGGCACCAGGATGAAGGGCACCGGCCCGATGGCCTGGATGATCGGCCGCCGCTTCGAGATCGCCTGCGAAAAGCTCGGCCTCAACAAGCGGCGGACCAAGCTGACCACCGATCACTTCGCCAAGCCGAAGCGTAGCGGACAGCAGCTCAGTCTATTCTAGGCGGACCCGTAGCCCGGATGAACGCAGCGAAATCCGGGGCTCGTCGACCCGTGGCCAAAGACGTCCCGGATTGCGCTTCGCTCCATCCGGGCTACGAAGACGTCAAACAGTGAGTGCAAACATGAGTAACACCCCGACCGCACGCTTCACCGTCCTCACGCTCGGCGTCAGCGACATGCGCGCCAGCATCGACTTTTATGAATCACTCGGCTTCACCAGGAAGATGCGCGCGACCGGCGAGGAGGTTGCCTTCTTCGAGACCGGCGGCACCGTGCTCGGCCTGTTCCCGTGGCATCTGCTCGCCGCCGATGCGGGGCTGCCGGATCAGCCGCGGCCGTCAGCGTTCCGCGGCGTCGCGATCGCCTGGAACTGCAACGACGACGCCGAGGTCGATCGCGTGATGGCGTTCGCGCTGTCGAAAGGCGCGAGGCTGCTGAAGCCCGCGCAGCCCACCAGCTATGGCGGCTATTGCGGTTATTTCGGCGATCCCGACGGCCACGCCTGGGAAGTGGTGCGCGCGCCGGGCTTTGAGGTTCGCGACGACCGCCGGGTGTCAATTCCCGATTAGAGCGCCGATCCCGATTGGAGCGGCGAATTGAATAACGGGGAAGGGCGCCAGGTTCCAGGTTGCGCCGCGGGCCGGGCTTGATCACGATCCCCGCATGATTCGGGACAAGTCCAACAGCACGGTTAAGACCGCGTCGAAGAAGAAACCGGCCGAGCCGGCCAGGCCGGACAAGCGCGTCATCGTGGTGACGCGGCCGAGCTTTCGGCGCGAGCGCGCGCTGATCAAGCGCGGCGTCTGGCCGGTCGCCGGCTGCGACGAGGCCGGGCGCGGGCCGCTGGCGGGTCCGGTGGTCGCCGCCGCCGTGGTGCTGGACCCAAATCGGATTCCCAAGGGCCTCGATGATTCGAAGCGGCTGACCGTCGAGCGCCGCGAGGAACTGTTCGAGGAGATCTGCGCCACATCGGCGTTCTCGGTCGCGGTGGCGTCGCGGGCGCGGATCGACCGCGACAACATCCTGCGCGCCTCGCTGTGGGCGCTCGCGCGCGCCGTGCATGCGCTGCCGGAAATGCCGAAGCACGTCTTCGTCGACGGCCGCGACAAACTCGCCACGCCCTGCGACTGCGACGCCGTGATCGGCGGCGACGGCATCGTGGCCTCGATCGCTGCGGCCTCGATCATCGCCAAGGTGACGCGCGATCGCCTGATGTGCGCGCTGGCGCTGGATTGTCCCGGCTACGGCTTCGCGCAGCACAAGGGCTATGCGGTCCCCGAGCACCTCGAGGCGCTCGACCGGCTCGGCCCCAGCAGCCATCACCGCACCTTCTTCGCGCCCGTCGTCGCCGCGCGGCTGAAGCATTTCCCGGTCCCGGCGGAGCCGGATCTGTTCACGATCGACGCCGAAAGCGAAGCCGCGGCCTCCGAAGCGGCGTAGGCGCACCGTCTCCAACCACGCGACGCTGTCATCGCCCGCGAAAGCGGGCGATCCAGTATTCCAGAGGCAGTCGTTTTTGATCGAGAGGCCGCGGCGTACTGGATCACCCGCTTTCGCGGGTGATGACAGCGGAAGCGGGGGATGACAGCGGAGACTGAGACTTTACAGTGCAGTCTGGCGCGACACCGTTGCCTCCACCGCCGCCGCCGTTTATCAAAAACCCTCGGGATCAGATGGCGCCGCTTGATAGGGGTGGCTGGGCATTTCAGGCGTTTCATGCGGTTTACCTCCCTGGTTGTCGAACTGATCCGCGCCCGGCCGCGCCTCGTGGTCTGGATCGTGGTGCTGGCGCAGGCCGCGATCTGGCTGTTCCTGCCGGCCATCTTCTACGGCAGCCCGCCCGGCAACCTCGCCGCCATCCTCGCCTTCGGCCGCGAATACCAGGTCGGCACCGACATGGGGCCGCCGCTCGCGTTCTGGCTCGCCGACATCGCCTTCCGCGCCGTCGGCAATCACGTGTTCGGCGTCTATCTCCTGGCGCAGGTCTGCGAAATCGTCACCTTCATCGCCTTCTACGCCCTGGCGCGCGCCATCGTCGGCGGCCCGCAGGGCGTGCTGGCGGTGCTGCTGTCGATGACGGTGGTGGTGTTCTCCTCGCCGAGCGTCGAGTTCGGCCCGCTGATCCTGGCGCGCCCGCTCTGGGCGCTGCTGCTGCTGCATTCCTGGCAATTGATCGGGCAGAACCGGCGCAGCGCCTGGTTCGCCTGGTCGATCGATTGCGGCCTCCTGCTGCTGACGACGCCGGCGGCGATCGGCATGATCCTGCTCGTGACAGGCTTTGCGCTCGCAACCGAGCGCGGGCGGCGCATGCTCAAATCGGTCGATCCGATCTACGCGCTGCTGGTCATCATCGTGCTGGCGCTGCCCTACCTGATCTGGCTGGTCCGCGCCGACGTGCTGGCGCTGCCGGCCTTGCCTGCACTCGCCGATCTCAAGGCGCGCGCGCTGCGCTGGGGCGTGGTGCTCGGCGGGCTGATCGTAGCGACCACCGCGATCGCGCTGCTGGCGATCTTCAATTCGCGCTGGTTCGCTGGCAAGACCGAGGATGCCCCGATCATCTACCGTCCGCCGGTCAGTCCGCTGGCGCGGCAATTCGTGTATTTCTTCGCGTTCGCGCCGGCGATCGCGAGCAGCTTCGTCTCCGGGCTGTTCAATCTCGATCGCGCCTTCGGCGGCGCCGGCGTGGCGCTGCTGATGTCCGGGCTCGCCGTCGTCGTCGCGACCGGCGATATGATCCCGCTGAGGCGGCAGCGGCTGCTGCGTTCGGTCTGGGCCCTGGCGGTCGCGGCGCCCGCCGCGCTGGCGCTGGCGGCGGCGCTGTTCCTGCCCTGGACCAGCACCACCGAAGCGTCCACCTCGGTGCCGGCAGCCGCGATGGGCCGCTTCTTCGATGACAGCTATGAGCGCCGCACCAACCAGCGGCTGCGCGCGGTGGCCGGCGATCCCGAACTTGCCAGCCTGATTGCGATGAACCGCCGCCGCCCGCATCTTTTGCTCGACGCCACGCCGCAGCGGACGCCGTGGCTGTCGGTCGCAAAATTCAACGAGATCGGCGGCGTCGTGGTGTGGCGCGCACAGGACACCGCCGGTACGCCGCCGCCCGACATCGCGCAGCGCTTCCCCGGCCTCGTGCCGGAAGTGCCGCGTTCGTTCGACCGGCTGGTCAACGGACGGCAGCCGGTGCTGCGGATCGGCTGGGCGATCGTGCGGCCGAAGGGGACGTAGACGTCAAATTCGTAGGGTGGGTAGAGCGAAGCGAAACCCACCATTCTCTCCGCGGCTGGAGCGGCGATGGGTTTCGCTGCGCTCTACCCATCCTACGAAGCAAGCACCTTTGCGATCGCGCGCAGATCCTGCCACGACAGCCGCTTGTATGACGGCGAGCGCAGCAGATAGGCCGGATGGAAGGTGGCGACGGCGCGGATCGTGCGGGTGCCGGTGTCGTAGTCGATCCATTTGCCGCGCGTGCGCATGATGCCCTCGCGCGTGGCGAGCAGCGCCTGCGTCGAGGGATTGCCGAGCGTCACCAGCACGTCGGGATTCACGAGTTCGATATGGCGCTGGATGAAGGGCAGGCACACCTGCGTCTCCTGCGGCGTCGGCGTGCGGTTGCCGGGCGGCCGCCACGGGATCACGTTGGCGATATAGGCCTTGCTGCGGTCGAGCCCGATCGCGGCGATCATGCGGTCGAGCAGCTTGCCGGAGCGGCCGACGAACGGCAGGCCCTCGATGTCCTCGTCGCGGCCGGGCGCCTCACCGACGAACATCACGCGCGCTTGCGGGTTACCGTCGGCGAACACCAGCCTGGTCGCGGTGTGCTTGAGCGCGCAGCCGTCGAAATTCTCCATCAGCGTGCGCAACGCCTCGAGCGTCGGCGTGGTCCGCGCCGCCTCGCGCGCGGAGGCGATCGCCGCATCCGGCGCCACGGTGATTTCGCTGCGCGGAACTGACGGCATCGGCGGCGGACGCAACGGATTGAGCGCAACTGATGGACGCGGCGCGGCAGGGGCGGGAACTGGCTCGGGCTCCTCGAGCCGGTTGATCGGCGCATCGCCAAGCGCGCAATCGACCCCGGCCTCGAGGTAAAAGGCAAGCAATTGCTGCAGTGTAGGGGTGGGCTCGGGCGGCAGGGCCATCATGGGTGTAATTTTAGCATGAACGGGAAAAGTGGAGGCTGGTTTTTGGAAAAGATTATGCTCCTGTGGCGTCGCGGCCGCGCGAAACCTCGCCAAGTGCAATTCCATGGTTGTCCTTCCGCTAAAAATCGGAAACAACGACCTCTGAAAAGCTTAGAAGCGTTCTCAATGGGCTGAGATCAAAGATCATGAGTGCTGAAGACCTTCCTCCGCGCGAGTCTATGGAATTCGACGTCGTCGTCGTCGGCGCCGGCCCGTCGGGCCTGTCGGCCGCGATCCGGCTGAAGCAGCTCAATCCGGAGCTCTCGATCGTTGTGGTGGAGAAGGGCTCCGAGGTCGGCGCGCACATCCTGTCGGGTGCCGTGATCGATCCCGCCGGCCTCGACAAGCTGGTGCCTGATTGGCGCGAGGATGCCGACTGTCCCCTGAAGACGCAGGTCAAGCAGGACCGCTTCTACTGGACGACGTCGCAAGGCTGGTTCCGCCTGCCGAACTTCATCATGCCGCCGCTGATGAACAATCATCACTGCTACATCGGCTCGCTCGGCAATGTCTGCCGCTGGTTGGCACCGAAGGCGGAAGCGCTCGGCGTCGAGATCTATCCGGGCTTCGCTGCCACTGAGGTGCTCTATGACGACAAGGGCGCGGTGCGCGGCATCGCTACCGGCGACATGGGCATCGCCAGGGACGGCAGCCACAAGGATTCCTACACCCGCGGCATGGAGCTGCTCGGCAAGTACACGCTGTTTGCCGAAGGCGCACGCGGCTCGCTGTCCAAGCAGCTGATCGCGAAGTTCAATCTCGATGCCAACTCCGAGCCGCCGAAGTTCGGCATCGGCCTCAAGGAGGTCTGGCAGATCGACCCGGCCAAGCACAAGAAGGGTCGGGTTCAGCACACGCTCGGCTGGCCGCTGAACGACAAGACCGGCGGCGGCTCGTTCCTCTATCACTATGACGACAACCGCGTCGCGGTCGGCTTCGTGGTGCATCTCAACTACAACGATCCGTATCTGTCGCCGTTTGACGAATTCCAGCGCTTCAAGACCCATCCCGATGTCCGCGAGCTGTTCGAGGGCGGCAAGCGGCTCGCCTATGGCGCGCGCGCCATCACCGAGGGCGGCTACCAGTCGGTGCCGCGGCTCTCGTTCCCGGGCGGCGCGCTGATCGGCTGCGCGGCGGGCTTTGTCAACGTGCCGCGCATCAAGGGCGTCCACAACGCGATGGGCTCCGGCATGCTCGCCGCCGAGCACGTCGCGGCCGCACTCGGTGCCGGCCGCGCCAATGACGAACTGGTCGAATACGAGAACGCCTGGCGCTCGTCGGCGATCGGCAAGGACCTGTTCAAGGTCCGCAATGCCAAGCCGTTGTTGTCGAAGTTCGGCAACCTGCTCGGAATGGCGCTCTCCGGCTTCGACATGTGGTGCAACACGCTCGGCTTCTCGCTGTTCGGCACCCAGTCGCACGCCAAGCCGGACCGCAAGACGCTCGATCCGTCCAAGCAGCACCAGCCGATCGCCTATCCGAAGCCGGACGGCAAGATCTCGTTCGACAAGCTGTCGTCGGTGTTCCTGTCCAACACCAACCATGAGGAGGACCAGCCGGTCCATCTCAAGGTCGCCGACCTCAATCTGCAGAAGACCTCGGAACACGACGTGTTCGCCGGTCCCTCCAACCGCTATTGCCCGGCCGGCGTTTATGAATGGGTCGAGGAGTCGTCAGGTCCGCGCTTCCAGATCAACGCCCAGAACTGCGTCCACTGCAAAACCTGCGACGTGAAGGACCCCAACGGCAACATCACCTGGGTTCCGCCGGAGGGCGGCGGCGGTCCGAACTACGAGGCGATGTAAGGCGAGGGTGGGCTCAAGGCGGCCGACCACATTTGCGTGAGGCGGCCGCGCGAGTTGCCGCAACCTGCGCTGCACCTCTCGTGTTGTGGGAGAGGCCGGATTGCACCGACAGATGCAATCCGGGTGGGGACCGGTCCATCGAGGGACTTCGATCGACGGGTAGACCTTGAATCCCTCACCCGGAATTCAAGCTTTCGCTTGAATTCCGACCTCTTCCACAAGGGGAGAGGTGGAACTGGCCGCGTGGCGAACCTCCCGGGGCGCTTTTTGCGTCCGCGCGCGAATATGCCCGGCCCGGTCACGATACCGCCATAGTGGAAGCGTCTTGCGGGGGCTGGCTGGATCGGCGGGCCTAAAGGCCTAATCTGCCAATTGATTCGTCATGGATTGCCTTTGGGCGATCCTTGCGGATAAGCGCCAAAAGCGGCATTGTCCCCCGCCGTGATGCCGCCGCTTGGGTTCGCATTTTGAGACTGATCGCAAGATCTTGGCCATAAAATCCATCTTGGCGTAAATCCCTGGAGCAAGGCGACCGTGATGCTGTCCACCCGATTCCACCGCCTGACGATTGCCGTTCTCGCTGCCGCGGCGCTTGCCGTCCCTGCGCAGCTTGCAGCGCAAACGCCGGACCATCCGACCGACAATACCGCGCAATTCCCGTCCAAGAACGACCTGAAGTCTCTGACCACGGCCGGCAGCTATCTCGCCGCTCGCCACGCCAGCGTCGAGCGCGATGCGACCTCGGCCGCGGCGTTCTACCGCTCGGCGCTGCGCACCGACCCGAAGAATTCCGAGCTGCTCGACCGCGCCTTCATCTCCTCGCTCGCCGACGGCGACATCGAGGAGGCGGTCAAGCTTGCCGACCGCATCCTGACCCAGGACAAGGCCAACCGCGTCGCGCGCCTGGTCGTCGGCGTGCGCGATCTCAAGCTGAAGAAATATGCCGCCGCGCAGTCCAACATCAACCAGTCGGTGCGCGGTCCGATCACCGATCTCGTCGCGACGTTGCTGTCGGCCTGGGCCGCCTATGGCGCCGGCGACGGCAAGGCCGCGGTCGCCTCGATCGACAAGCTGACCGGCCCCGAGTGGTACCCGATCTTCAAGGACCTGCATGCCGGCATGATCTACGAGCTGTCCGGCAAGGAGAAGGATGCCGGCGCCCGCTTCGAGCGCGTCTACAAGCTCGACGATTCGATGCTGCGCACGGTCGACGAATATGCGCGCTGGACCTCGCGCAACAAGGACGCGGCCGCCGCGACCGCGATGTACGAGGCCTTCGACAAGAAGCTGCCGCGTCACCCGCTGGTGCTGGAAGGCATCAAGGAGACCAAGGCCGGCAAGAAGCTGCCGCCGCTGGTCGAGTCACCGCAGGCCGGCGCGGCCGAGGCGCTGTACGGCATCGGCGCGACGCTGACCCGCCGCGGCGGCGAGGACCTCGCGCTGGTCTATCTGCAACTCGCGCTCTATCTGCAGCCCAACCATCCGCTGGCGCTGCTGTCGCTCGCCGATCTCTATGAATCGGTGAAGAAGCCGCAGATGGCGATCAAGGTCTACGAGCGGATGCCGGCGTCCTCGCCGCTGAAGCGCAACGCGCAGATCCAGCTCGCGACCAATCTCGATGCCGCCGACCGCAGCGACGAGGCGATCAAGATCCTCAAGGAAGTCACCTCGGATCAGCCGAAGGACATCGAGGCGATCCTGGCGCTCGGCAATATCGAGCGCGGCCGCAAGAAGTTCGCCGACTGCGCCACCACCTATTCGCAGGCGATCGACGCGCTGCCGGCCGGCGGCGACAAGAACGCCTGGGTCACCTATTACTATCGGGGCATCTGCGAGGAGCGCTCCAAGCAGTGGAACAAGGCCGAGGCCGACATGCGCAAGGCGCTCGAGCTGCAGCCCGAGCAGCCGCATGTGCTGAACTATCTCGGCTATTCCTGGATCGACCAGGGCATCAACCTCGACGAAGGCATGAAGATGATCAAGCGTGCCGTCGATCAGCGTCCTGACGACGGCTACATCGTCGACTCGCTCGGCTGGGCCTATTACCGGATCGGCAATTACGAGGAGGCGGTGAAGAACCTCGAGCGCGCGATCGATCTGAAGCCGGAAGATCCGACCATCAACGACCATCTCGGCGACGCCTACTGGCGCGTCGGCCGCACCCTGGAAGCCAAGTTCCAGTGGGCGCATGCCCGCGACCTCAAGCCCGAGCCGGAAGAGCTGCCGAAGATCCAGGCCAAGATCGACAATGGCCTGCCGGACGATACCTCCAACGCCGCCGCTGCCGAGAAGAAGAAGGACGACGACGGCAAGGGCGGCTAGGGCTTGCTGGTGCGACAAATTCGGCGTCGTCCCTGCAAAAGCAGGGACCCATAACCACCGATAATCATTGTCGCAGACTGCCCGAACGACGAATCCCGCTCACAAAATCCGCCGCGGAGCATGCGTCCCTGCTCACGTGCGCTATTGCGCACCAGGCAGGGACGACGGCGGTGGATGCGGCGCTCGGGCCGGGATACCCTTGGAATTTCCATCCAAACAAAGGGATAGGATCGTGCGGCGATTTACGCTAATCGCATCATGATGTTTGTTTTTTAGGGGTTTATCGCCGTGCCGGCGTTGATTGAAGAAGGGCGTGCCAAGGTCAACCTGACGCTGAAGGTTGTCGGGCGGCGCGTCGACGGGTTTCACGACTTGGAGAGCGTCGTCGCGTTTGCCGATTGCGCCGATCGTCTCACGCTCGAGCCGGGACCCGAGTTGTCTTTGACGATGGCGGGGCCGCTGGCCGATGCCTGCGGCAACACCTCTGACAATCTGGTGCTCAAGGCCGCCCGGCTGCTCGGCGAGCGCGTCGCGGATCTCGAGATCGGCCACTTCACGCTGGAGAAGGTGCTGCCGGTTGCGGCCGGCATCGGCGGCGGCTCGGCGGACGCCGCGGCGGCGCTGCGGCTGTTGGCGCGGCTCAACGAGCTTTCGCTCGACGATCGCAGGATCATGGAGGTCGCGCTGCAGACCGGCGCCGACGTGCCGGTGTGCGTCGCCTCGCGCGCCTGCGACATGACCGGCGTCGGCGAAGGCCTGCTGCCGCTCGACCTGCCGAAAATGCCGTGCGTGCTGGTCAATCCGCGCGTGCCGGTTGCGACGAGGGACGTCTTCAATGCGCTCGGCCTGCGCAATGGCGAGCTCCTGATCGGCGCCACCGATGTCGTGATGCAGGCGCCGTCATGGCCGGAAGCCGGCCGCGCGATCGACGATTGGATCGCGGCGCTGGAGCGCGGCACCAACGATCTCGAAGGCCCCGCGGCGCGCATCGAGCCCGTCATCAGTGATGTGTTATTCGCGCTGCGCGAGACCAGGGACGTTCGTCTGGTGCGTATGTCGGGCTCCGGCGCGACCTGCTTTGCCGTGTTCGGAACCGACGCCGACGCCGAGGCTGCCGGCGAACAGCTCCGCGCCGGGCATCCCACCTGGTGGGTGCACGCGGGCACGCTGAGCTGAGTTCGCGCCTCTCCCTTTGATTCCTCGGTACGCAATCGCGCACCGGGGTATGACGTGGTGCGACAAACTGCCCCGACGGGCAACTCAGCAAAAACCTGTCAATCCTCGCGCGCGAAAATATTTCGCTTTATCCGAAGCGTAACTCAGTATATGGTTCGTCCGTCTCACCCGATCGAGGGGCGCTTCGCGGTCGTCACGAACGTGGGTCGAGATGCGGTGGACGCCGATTGCGCAACTGACGAGTGCGCGTGAAGCGGACGGCGAAGTCGTGCAGGCCTGACGCCCTAGCGGCAGGTGTCTTTTCGCAGAGCGCAAACGCGTTTTGTGAAGACGGTGACAAAAAAGCCCAGTCTCACCGGGGAGAGCACGTATAAGCCGTAGCCCATCGCGCAGGGAAAGCCGGAGTGT